>JBIIKC010000275.1:0-2840 GCA_044233375.1 Ilumatobacteraceae bacterium | reverse complement strand
CGCGGAGACAGCGGATGATGTTCTCGTCATGTATGGAGGGCGCATTGTGGAGCGAACCGATGTGCGCTCGCTCTTTGATCATCCGACGCATCCGTATTCCTGGGGTCTGCTGCGGTCAGTCCTCAGTCTGGGGGAGTCAGGAGAGAAGGAGTTGTTCGCGATCTCTGGGACTCCTCCTTCGATGATCTCACCCCCACCGGGTTGCGCCTTCCACCCGCGCTGTTCATTCGCAGCGACGATGGAGGGCAAGTGCTCGGTGGAGATTCCCGTTCTGACGAATGTCTCGGGGACCTCCTCGGAATCAGCATGCCATTTGGCGGACTCGACCAAGATCGAACTCTCCAAGTCTTCCATACAAGGTCTTCCGAGATGAGTTCCGACTTCGTGCTCGAAGGTCGCAATCTGACCAAGTTCTTCTCCGCAGGGTCGACGCGTTGGTTGGGTCGTCCAACTGGTCACGTGCAGGCTGTCGACGGCGTGTCGTTCCAATTGAGGCGCGGATCGACACTCGGCATCGTCGGCGAGTCAGGATGTGGAAAGTCGACTCTCGCTCGTGTGATGACGCGCCTTCTCGAACCAGATTCAGGATCGCTCCTCCTGGATGGTGAGGATGTGACACACCTTCACCGCAAGAGGCTGCGTGATTTTCGACGACGTGTTCAGATCGTGTTCCAAGACCCCTATTCGTCTCTGAATCCGCGACACAGTGTCGGTCACATCATTTCCACTCCGATGCGGGTTCAAGGAATCGAGCCTCCGCAAGGTGTGAAGGCTCGTGTGCAGGAATTGATGGAGATTGTCGGTCTCAATCCCGAGCACTACAACCGGTTTCCACACGAGTTCTCCGGCGGCCAACGCCAGCGCATCGGCATCGCTCGGGCTCTGGCTCTCGATCCAGACATCATCGTCGCTGATGAGCCGGTGTCTGCTCTCGACGTGTCGATTCAAGCCCAAATTCTCAATCTGATGCGCCGACTGCAGACCGAGCTCGGATTGTCGTACGTGTTCATCGCTCACGATCTCTCGGTGGTGCGCCGAGTCTCCGATGACGTCGCCGTCATGTACCTCGGCAAGATCGTCGAAAGTGGACCTGCTGAATCCCTGTACTCCGAACCGAGGCATCCCTACACGAAGACGTTGTTGTCGGCCGTTCCTGTTGCGGATCCCGTGCGAGTGAAGGATCACAAGCGGATCATCCTGTCTGGAGAAGTTCCGTCACCGATCGACCCTCCATCGGGCTGTCGATTCCGGACTCGGTGCTGGAAGGCTCAGGATGTGTGCGCCTCGACGGAACCGGTATTGGACGACATCGGCTCGAACCGTCGCGTTGCTTGCCATTTCCCTGAAGAGTTCTGACGAATCGAGCGCTGCTGGTTCTCGCAATGACCGCAGGCTGAAATCCAGCCGTCACGGGTCATCAGAGATCCATGACATCAATCGGCTGCTTCGGTACCTTGACCCGGTCGTCCATTGTGATCGGTCGAGGTATGTCAGAGGCTTCACAGTCAGAACCGAATGAAGTACCCGGCAGCACATCTGATGATG
Source organism: Ilumatobacteraceae bacterium (assembly GCA_044233375.1). GTDB lineage: Bacteria > Actinomycetota > Acidimicrobiia > Acidimicrobiales > Ilumatobacteraceae > Casp-actino8. Next base: position 1,295 of record JBIIKC010000275.1, on the reverse strand, counting down.
CGCCGGAGTACGCCGAAGTGGACGAGGCTCGCAAAGCTCATCGACGACTGTTCACACTCGGTCTTCTTGCGTTGATCTTGGCGATTGTCGCGTTCTTCTTTCCCCGCTGTGACTTCGGTGATGATGATGGAGCGCTCGGCTCCGCATCGGGACTCACCGATGAGCAGCTACTCGCGTTGATCGAGGAGAATTGCGCCATCCCAGATGAGAGCGGTCCGGCGGGCGAACAGGGTGAGCCTGGTGAGCCTGGTGCTACGGGTGCCACCGGGGCTCAAGGTCCGGTGGGCGAACAGGGTGAGCCTGGTGCCACTGGAGCAACGGGTGCCACCGGGGCTCAAGGACCGGCGGGCGAACAGGGACCTTGCGGGCCGATCGGTCCGGCTGGGCCTCAGGGGGAAGCGGGTGCCGCCGGTGCTCAGGGTGAACCCGGACCGACTGGTCCGCAGGGTATCCAGGGTGTTCAGGGTCCGCGTGGATCGACCGGGGCCACGGGTCCGGCGGGTCCCCAGGGAGTACCCGGCCCCGTGGGATTCGGAGACTTCGGCTCGTTCTGGGACCAGTGCACTCAAGTGAACCCACTTGCCACAGGTGCTGTTCCGATGTTGTTCGACTTCGTGAGCGTTGCTGACGGTGTGTTCATCCCGGGTGCGGGGGGCGATGCCTGCGTGTCACCGAATGTCCCAGCTGATGATGGTGGACCCACGGGCAGTCAGGGTGGTTCGCGAATCTCTTTTTCTCAATCGGGTGTCTACAACATTCAGTTTTCTGCCCAATACACGAATTTGCAAGGTGGTTCGGAGACTTTGGTCGAGATTTGGATCAGAAGGAACGGTCTGGACGTTCCCTGGTCCAACACACATTTCTACACGATCTCGAACACACCTCGATCCGTGGCGTTGGTCAACTGGTTCGTCGAGGTCGAGTGTGATTCATCCTGTGACTACTACGAGATCATGTGGGACCCGACCGTACCGAATCAGCCCACACACGCCACCTTGGACACCGTGCTTCTCGCCGATCCGCTGGTCTCACCGGCTATTCCTTCGATCATCTTGACGGTCAACCAGGTCGGCAACCTCGTGACGTCGCCGTGATCAGTGGATCCAATTCGAGATGACGTCGAAGAGTTCGTCGTACGCCGTCAGTGCCGGGAATTGCGAAAACTCACGAATCACATTGTCGGGGGCTCGAAAGAGAAAACCAGCGTCTGCTGCAGCCAGCATCGCTGTGTCGTTGTAGGAATCTCCGGCGGCGAGTACGCGGTAGTTGAGGGCGCGGAGTGCCTCGACAGCATG
>JBIIKC010000274.1:0-2843 GCA_044233375.1 Ilumatobacteraceae bacterium | reverse complement strand
GCTGCGCATGCACTTCGTGGACGAGGGCCCTCGTGATGCACCCGTCGCATTGTTGGTTCACGGCATGCCCACGTGGAGTTATCTGTATCGATACATGATTCCGCCGCTATTGGCCGCCGGCTACCGCTGCGTCGCAGCCGATCACATCGGCTTCGGCCGAAGTGACAAAGTCACCGACCCTGCGTGGTACAACATCGCCCGCCACTGCGCGAACCTCGGTCGGCTGGTGTCGAACCTCGACCTGACTGATATCACCGTGTTCGTACAGGACTGGGGCGGACCAATCGGGCTGGCTCAGTACGCCACCATGCCTGAGAGATTCTCTCGCCTCGTCATCATGAACACGTTTTTGCATCACGAGGGTTACGAGTACTCGCCGGGCATCCAGCAGTGGATCGTTCAAAACTGTCCCGGTGGACTTTTCCGAGACAACATCCCCTCGAAGTTCAACTGGGGAACTCTCATGGCGATGTCGACGCAACGCGTCACCCCGCAAGAGAGTTTGTTCAAGGAACTCGGGGGCGAACCTGGAACGTACTCTGTCGATGCGCTCGCCGTGAAGAACGCTTACGACGCTCCGTTCGCGGGTTTGGGTGAGGCAGGAATCACCGGGCCGCGTCGATTTCCCATGAGCATCCCCGCGCACGACCCAGTGTCGGGAAACTCTGTCGAGCAGGAGCGACACTTCGCCATCGTCAATAGCACGACGTTGCCGGTGCACTTCGTGTGGGCGACCAATGACAACGTGTTCACAACCGAGTGGGGCCGTCGATGGCATGCCATGATTCCGCACGCCACGTGGAACGAGGTCCCCGCCGGACACTTCCTGCAGGACACCCATGGAGCCGAGATCGTGTCGTTCGTGCTCGCGCACGGCAGGCAATCAGGTGATCATCAAGGTCAGCGGCCGACATAGGCGAGCCATTGCTCTTCCGTCCAGTGCGAACGTAACTCCGCGGTGATGAAGTCACTGGTCCACCGCACCATTTCAATGAACGGGAGATCCACCGACATCGTCTCGGTGAACGCCATCCCATCGAGTAGAAGCGCCGCGTCATTGATGCCGATCTCGAGGGGCTCACCGACTCCTACGCCGGCGAATCGCATCTGCAATTCGAACACCGCCTCGGTGTCCCAATGGTCGATCATGTTGCCAACCATGAGCTGGTCGGTCATGATCTCGAGAATCTCGAACAGCGCCGAAACTGCATCTGGTTCGAAAACAATGGTACGAGGTTCGATCATCTGTCGCCCCCTGCAGGGGTAGCACCTACGTCCTGGGGTAGGAGATGGCCAAAGCCTATCCATCGAGCCATGGACGCTGGAATGGTGCGCAGTGTGACTGCCGAATACCTGCGCCCAGAGTTTCGGGCGCGCCAGTTGCAAGGCACCCGTAGATCTATCTGCTGCCGCGGTCCAGCAGCACTAACTCTGTTGTGGCATAGACCGCAGAAGATCTCTCAAGTACTCCCGGTATTCCTCTTCCGAGAAACCAGCCGAGCCGAGCAGCTTGCGGTAGTACGCCATCTGCATCACCAAATTCATGGTGAAGATGCGCGGATCGAATCGTTCGGCGACTGGCAGACGTTCAAGAACCACCTCGATGCTGCGCTCCCATTTCACCACCTGCTGTTGGCTTATGAGGCGCAAGCGGTCACGGAGTTCTTCATTGTTCACCGACACTGCGAGGATTTGGATACGAATCTCGCTGTTCGCTTGAAGGGCCTCATCTGTTGGTGACGGCAACGCCTTGACGATGTCGTCGAGTGTCAACGGACCATCCGATCCGAGAGTTGCAAGAACTACCCGGAGCGCAGCATCGAGTTGCTCTTCGTATATGTCTCCCAGCACCCGTGCCAGGAGTCCCTCTCGACTACCGAAGTAACGATAGATCTGAGTAACAGACGAGTATGCAGTTGTCGCAACATCGGCGACGCGTAAGCCGAGAATGCCTTTGGCTGCGATCTGCTCTCGAGCACTTCGCAAGATGCGCTCCGACGCCGCAAGGTCGATCAACTCACCCGATTCCATGGCTCCGATTTTAGAGGTGACGCGATTTCAAAACTGATAGGAAAAAACTTTCTTCCACACTGACTGCCATTGAAGAACGACTCCGTCCGCATTGAACTGGTTTGGCGACAAGAACTTGTCGCTCTTCCACACTCACATCTCGAAGGAGTTCACACATGTTTCCCACTTTTCAACGTCTGGCCAAGATCTGCACCGTCGGTGTGCTGGCGATTGTCGTTTCCGCGCCGACGTCAGTCTCTGCCGGAAGCGTCTGGTATTCCGATCCGGGAACTCTCGGAACCGCAGTGGGTTCGTCGTGGGCAAACACCCTGAGCTTCACCGATCCTGTTGCAATTGCATCATTCAGTGTGACCAACGCTGACTTTTACGCTGAAGAAAGCGACGGCACGTGCATGACCACCAATCCTTGCGGTTGGTGGGGCGTCGACGACGCAGATGGGACTCCTGGCGAAGGAGCAGCGAGCTTGGCAAATTCTCAGGCCGCATTCACTCCTTCGAATGTCAAGGATTACAAGGGAGTGAGCTGGACGTGGCGCTCGACTCTGTGCGGCTCGTTTCCCACTGTGGCAACGCCGGTGGTCTCGTGCCCAGACGTTTCGACAGTGACAATCGACTTCGATGTGCCGGTGACGAACGCGATCATCCACATCAACAATCTTGGGGGAAACGCCTGCTACCCGGTGTGCGAGGACAGGGAACAAGCAGGGTTCGTCACCGGACACGACTTCACACTGTTCTCCCAATGGACTCTGACGAGTGGACAAAGCATCATCCAGCTCTCGGGTTCCGAAACAACGAACATCACTGTTGCC
>JBIIKC010000273.1:0-2852 GCA_044233375.1 Ilumatobacteraceae bacterium | reverse complement strand
GTCCGGACATTTTGCTTTCTGGGCACGAACGATGCAGTAGGACTTCCCTCTTGAGGTGACTCATTTCCTCATTCCAGTGAACTCGTCTACTGGAAGGTATATAACGTGGAGGCTATACACTGGGGCGAGCTCGAGTTGGAGGCTGAAGTCGCAGAGTGGTTCAATTCTCTTGATGACGGCGACAAGGTGCGAGTTGGATTTCATTTCGATCGACTCGCGGCTCTGGGTCCTCTACTGGACCAACCACACTCCAAGCAATTGCGTGGAAAACTTCGAGAGTTACGCTTCCAACTAAGAGGACGGCGGGTCAGAGTTTGCTATTGGATCGCTCCAGGGCGGGTCATTGTCCTGTTGACGGTCTTCGTCAAGAAGCAAGGTGTTGAGTTGCTTGAAGTCCAACGGGCTCTGCGAGCGTTCGAGCGATGTAGATCTGAACACATGGGCAAGGAGGGGCATCATGAGTAGCCACGTGAAGTGGAGGGAAGTCAGCCGACCAACTCGAGGTCGAGGTGACACAGTGCTCGACGACGAGGAGAGAATCTCGCAATTCCGTGAACTCGTCTATCGACTTCGGATCGAAGCTGGCCTCACTCAGGTCGAACTGGCGGATCGCATGGGAACTGCGCAACCGGCGATCGCTCGCATGGAAAATGGTGGTGTTCGCCCAACTCTTGACACTCTCGAGAAGTTGGCCAAGGCCGTCGGCAAGGACCTCGTTGTCGGGATTGGCGAGGGCCTACAGGAGAATCGCACGATCAACAAGATGGTGCGCGACGGACACGCGGTGGTGCGCCCAGCGATCTGAGTGATACTGCGGTTCCGGTGCGTGTGGGGTTTGCTCGGCGTCACCAGGTCGCTGTTCATCGCGAGTTAAAGAAAACATTCACATTGTGTTTGCTTTCGGCTTCTCCGATCTGGGGTACGGTGCGGTATGAAATCCATCACAATCTTGCGTATCACCACTCTTCTCACGGCGGGCGCGAGTCTCGTCCTGAGTGTGTGGCTGTTCTTCGCAAACGGTGCCGAAATCGAAGACCGACTGAACGGCATCTTCGTGGGTGTGTGGGTCCCCTCGATCCTGGCCCTCGGCAACTTCCTGATTGCATCCGACTCGAGAAAGGGCTGAGACATGTCTCAAGGCGCGCTCTTTGCATTCGGCTCCGTGATCTTCTTCGTCGTTCTCTCTGGTGCCTTCGTCTACGGCGTCCAGCGGGCGCGTGAATGGGCTGACAACAGCAAATAAACAGTGCCCGGGTCGTCGGGGGTGCGACTCTGGGGGTGCTCGTCGGTTGGGGGGCAGGTCGAGCTTCGTTGCTCGGACGTATGACCCCACACACCGTCCAGTAACACTCTTGGAACCGTCCAGTGACAGGATTCGGGTGTCCATACAAGAACCAGGAGGGTTCACAATGACAGAAGTCCTGTTGACGGGTGACAAGTACACACTCGTCTACAACGCATTGTCGTTCGGCACCGCAGTCATGCTCGGTGCGTTCGTCTATTTCCTCACGCAGATCAACAGCGTTGCCAAGGCCTACCGCTCGGGCGTCGCCGTCTCGGCCGTGGTCGTCGGTATCGCCGGCTATCACTACTACCGAATCTTCTCGGGATTCTCCGATGGAGTGATGAACGAGGGCTACCGCTACGCGGACTGGCTGATCACCGTGCCGTTGCTCGTCATCGAATTGCTGATCGTGCTCGGCGTCGCCGCTGCCGTTCGCAAGTCGCTGATGTGGAAGCTCGTGCCGGCAACCGTGTTGATGATCGCACTCGGCTACCCAGGCGAGGTTTCCGCCGAAGAGGGAACCAAGTGGCTGTGGTGGGCGCTGGCGATGGTGCCGTTCGTCTACATCCTCTACGTGCTCTACGGACAGCTGAAGGAAGCTTCGAAGCGTGAGTCGGGCGGAGTGTCGTCGGCCATCAAGAAGGCGACGATCGTGCTCCTCGCAACGTGGTGCGTGTACCCGATTGCCTACCTCTTCCCGATCTTCGACGAGACGTCGGAGACCCTCGAGGTGTTGCGTCAGGTCGGCTACACCATTGCCGACGTCACGGCGAAGGCTCTGTACGGCTTGATGATTCTCGGAATCGCAAAGGCCCGAACGGCTGCCGAAGAGAAGTGACGATGCCCGTGCCTCGGCACGTGTGACGAAATGTGAGGTGCCCGGGTCGTGTATGCGGCCCGGGCATTTTCGCGTCTGGGGCAGGGATCTGGCTGGAAGAAATCCTCGAGAAAGTTTCCGAAAATCGCCGTAGGTGTGAGGGGCGCTCCCACATCGAGGCATGGCGATGTTGGGTGGAAGTGAAGTCGAATCGGACCGGGTCGCCATCTCGTGGGTCGCGTATTCACAGATATTGAGTACGGATGTCTCTCGGGAGATTTGTCCTACTGTGCAATACCCCCTGGACATGGTTATCGCATGAAAGTGGCGGAGATGATCACGGTGGGTGTGCCCGGGCGGGGCGATCTGTCTGGGTGCTCGGTGCCGGATTTGCGCGAGTGCCTCGACGGATCGCGTCGGGCGCGAGCGGTGTTGGACGCGTTCGATGCTCAGATCGCTGGTTTGTTGCATGAGTCGACCATTCGTGTCGGCACACATGAACGCGGTATTCCCGAGGTGGAGTTGGTCGCGCACGGTGGGATGACCAGGCGTGAGGCATTGGATGTGTTGAAGCGCGTGAACGTCATCGAGGACGCGCCGGTTGTCGGGGATGCGTTGGCTGCGGGGGAGTTGACTGCCGGGCATGTGGATGCGATCTCCCGGGGGTTGAAGATCGCCGGCGAATCCAAAGACGCGTTTTTGGCTCTGGTGCCCGGGCTTGTCGAGGCAGCGGGCGTGATGTCGGTGCCG
>JBIIKC010000272.1:0-2883 GCA_044233375.1 Ilumatobacteraceae bacterium | reverse complement strand
GACGGCGAACACGATGATGCCCGTCATGATGGTCACGATTTCCTTGGGGATGTCCTCCAACTGCAGCTTGCCTGATGCCTCTCCGAGGAAACCGAACAGCACTGCAGAGAACAGAATGCCAACTGGGTGATTCCGACCGAGCAATGCAACGGCAATTCCGTTGAAACCCTGTTGTTCGGCGAGGTTGTTCTGATACGCATGCACATCACCGAGAAGTGCGCGCATGCCGACGAGTCCGGCAATCGCTCCCGAAAGCAGCATCGAGATCATCACCATCTTCTTCGGGTTGACGCCGGTCGCACGTGATGCGCCGGGATTCATTCCTGATGCACGCAACTGGAATCCGAATTTCGTCTTCCAAATGAGGACATAGAAGAGCACGAGAACCAGGAGGGCGATGATGAACATGCCGTTCAGCCGGCGTTCGACGATGTCGGGGAACCAAGCCGACTTTGGGAGCTCTTGGGTTTTGACGAGAAGACTCGCGGATTCGCTTTCGACTCGGAAGAAGTCATCGAAGGCCCATGCCACGAGGCTGAGAGCGATGAAGTTGAGCATGATCGTCGAGATCACCTCATTGACGCCGCGCTTGACTTTCAGCCAACCAGCGATGCCGGCCCACGATGCTCCGGCAACCATGGCGACGAGCAGGCAGAAGGCGATGTGCAAAGGCGCGGGAAGGTCCACGGCTGCACCGGCGACAGCCGTCGCAAGCAGAGCGACGCGCATTTGGCCTTCGACGCCGATGTTGAAGAGGTTCATCTTGAAGCCGATGGCAACTGCGGCAGCCGAAATCATCAAGGGAGTCGAGCGATTGAGAGTTCCCTGAAGAACCCTCGTGTCTCCTGCGGCACCGAAGAGAGTGCCGTAGGCCTGGATGGGATCCTTGCCGGTGATGAGAAGAATCACTGCGCAAATGGCGAGTGCGAAGAACACGGCAAAGATCGAACTTGCCGACGTGACGAGGACTCGTTGTATTCGTGGGTTCATTGCGCTTCCTGCTTTCCGCCAGTCATGTACGTTCCCAGCATCTCCGGCGTGGCGGTTCGTGGATCGAGGTCGGCTGTGATTCGGCCCTCGAACATCACGAGGATGCGATCGGACAAACCGATCAGTTCTTCGAGGTCGGCTGAGACGAGAACCACTGCTAGGCCACGATCTCTGGCTGCACGTAACTCGTCCCAGATCGCAGCCTGTGCTCCGACATCGACACCCCGTGTGGGGTGGGCTGCGAGCAGAACCTCAGGGTGGCTTGCCATCTCTCGACCGACGACGAGTTTTTGCTGATTGCCGCCTGAAAGGGCAAATGCCGGAACCTGCTCACTCGGCGTGCGAACTCCGAAGCGTTCGATGATTGCTCTGCTGTCCGATTCGATTCGCCGACGGGCAATGAACGGACCCCGCACGAGGTCCTCGGTGAATTCGCGACCGAGAAATGTGTTCTCCCAGAGCGGGGCATCGAGGAGGAGCCCCTCTCGATGACGGTCGAACGGGATGTACGAGAGACCGCCTTCAATGCGTTCCCGTGTCTCCACCGATGAGATGTCCTGTCCGCAGAGTTCGATTCGGCCTTGGGCCGCTGGTGTCAACCCGAGAATTGCCTCGCACAATTCGAGTTGACCGTTGCCCTCGACGCCGGCTATTCCGACGATTTCCGCACCGTGCACCTGGAAGGTCACATCAGACACAGCCGCCTTGGATCCGCCGGTCTGATTCACAACGGTCACTTGGGACAAGGCGAGCTTCACGTCGGAGCCAACTGACGTCTCTCGGCCCGACGGATCAGGGAGATCACTGCCGACCATGAGTTCAGCGAGAAGTTTTCGATCGGTCTCAGAGGGCGTTGTCGTTGCAACAGTTGTGCCTTGGCGGATGACAGTGATTTCGTCCGAGTAGGCGAGTACCTCGTCGAGTTTGTGGGAAATGAAGATGATCGTCGATCCCTCGGACACGAGGCGCTTGAGAATTGCGAACAGCTCCTCGACTTCCTGCGGTACGAGAACAGCAGTCGGCTCATCCAGGATCAAGATGTGAGCTCCGCGGTAGAGCACTTTGAGGATTTCAACTCTTTGGCGCTGACCGACTCCGAGGCTGGAAACCGGTTGATCGAGGTCGAAGGTCGCGCCGAGAGCTGACGTGAGGTCGCCGATCTTCGTTCGCGCCTGCGACAGTCGAAGACGCCCTCCTTGTCCTACTGGTTCGTCTCCGAGGATGATGTTCTCGAGAATCGTCAAGTTGTCGGCCAACTTGAAGTGCTGATGCACCATGCCGATGCCGACGGCGATTGCTTCGGTCGGCGATTTGAAGTGCATTTCTTCACCGCGCACGAAGATCGACCCTTCATCGGGCTGCTGCATGCCGTACAGCGTCTTCATCAAAGTCGACTTGCCGGCGCCGTTTTCACCGACGATCGCGTGAATCGTCCCTGGTCGGACCCTCAAATCGACGTCGTAATTGGCCACGACTCCTGGAAACCGCTTGGTGATTCCGCGCAACTCGACAGCAAGAACGTCCGTCGCCGCCGAGCCCTCGATGTGCTGCCCCTTCGAATTCATTCACTAGTTGTAGCAGAGCAGTAGCAGAAATACGGAAGAGCCCGGGTCGACGACCCGGGCTCTTCATCGTGTGACACCCGCTCAGCGGGGTCGCAACTGCAGTTGTCGATCAGGGAGCGGTCGGAACGGTGATCTCACCGCTGACGATCGCTGCCTTGATCTCCTCGAGCTGCTCGACGAACTCGTCGATGTAGCCACCCGACGTCGAGTAGCCAACGCCATCGTTGGTGAGGTCGAACACCTTGATTCCACCGGTCTTGTCACCCTCGGAAACGGCCTTGATCGTCTCGAAGACGGCAACGTCGACTCGCTTGAGCATCGAGGTCAA
>JBIIKC010000271.1:0-2894 GCA_044233375.1 Ilumatobacteraceae bacterium | reverse complement strand
GGGCTCGACAGTTTCGGCAAGGTGAGTGTGTCAGCGGTGATGGCAGGCATGGCCCTGGACCTTTCGATTAATACTTGCGCTCGCAACTATTATGGCCCCAAATCGGATGGGAACCAACCCCTGCGACAGCGTGCGGTTGGTCACCCCGCAATGGCCACGACCGTCTCGATCACCGCATCGACCTCAGCGTCGGTGAGCGTGCTCGAACTCGGAAGACACAGCCCGTGCTCGAAGAGATACTCGGCAGTTCCATCCACGATCGCCGTTGCGTTGGCGTAGGCGGGCAAGGTGTGCAGAGGTCTCCACAGCGCGCTGCATTCGATGGCTCTGTCCCCCAATCCAGTCAGCACCCGGTCGCGCGTATCGAACTCCTCGAACACCACACACGTCAGCCACGAGTTCCACCGCACTGAGTCCGATTCGGGTGTGAACCGAAGGCCGGAAGTTCCTTCGAGGTCTCGGCGATACCGAGCATGAATCTCGCGCCGGCGAGCGACCACAGCCGAGAGTCGTTCATGCTGCGCACGCCTCTTCCACTCGAGATGGTTCTCGATCAACGCCATGTTGTGCTTCCAGCAGACGTTGCGCACTGCATCGACATCGGCATCCATGCCGTATGCGTCAACCATCACCAGAGCCTGGGGAGTCGAGCCGATCGAGTGACACCACTGTGCCGCTATGTCGAGAACCTCGGCCGACACATTCCACGTCTCGAGGGTCACGTCGATGAAGATCGCTTCGGCACCACATCGCGTGATTGCAGCGGCGACTCGTTCATGGGCAACGGTCGAGACGAAAACAACATCGCGCGCTCCGATCCCTCTGCCCAATAGGGCTGCGTACACAGCATCGGCATCTTCGAGTATTAGCCCCTGCTCCCACTGGGTCAACTCTGGAAGTGTGTCAGTTACGGAGGTTTGCCTGCCGTTGTGGGGCTTCGAAAAACTTGCCATGCCCCAAACGGTAGGGGTCAGGAGTCCGGTGATGCGCCCAGAAAAACCCCACACGCCAAATCTTGACAATCTCGAGAGACTGTCGACCGGCCAGTCACTCGATTCCCGAGAGGAGTAGAGCCTCGCGATAGAACTCGCTGTTGGCCCGCAACCGGTCAGGGGCATCGAAAGCCATGAGGCGACCTCCTTCGATCACCATCAAACGGTCACAGACGTCGAGCGTCGACAGACGATGAGCGATAACAATGACGGTCACTCGACCGCGCAAGTTGCCGATGGTCTCGCGGACCATCGCTTCGCTGTGCACGTCGAGCGCGGATGTCGGTTCGTCGAGAACGAGCAACTTCGGCCGACCAACCAGAGCACGAGCGATCGAGAGGCGTTGACGCTGACCTCCCGAGAGTTGCACTCCACGCTGTCCGATATGGGTGTCGAAACCATCAGGAAGCGCCTCGATATCGGCCAGCACATTCGCCTGACGCGCTGCCTCTCGAAGTGCATCGATATCGAATCCGTCACGGAAGAAACGGATGTTGTCCGCAATCGTGCCCGTGAAGAGATGGGGATCCTGAGGGACGAACGACGTCAGCGCAGTCCACGACTCACGATGGACTTCGCTCAAGGCGATGCCGCCGACACGGATGTCGCCCTCCGACGGCTCACGCAAACCGAGAAGCAGTTGCACGAACGTGGACTTACCCGAGCCTGACGGCCCGATGATGCCGACAATCTCGCCCGCGTCGATCGTCAACGTCACATCGGACAGCGCAGAACTGGACTCCGAGTAGGCAAAACTCACATGAGACACGACGATCGTCCCCGGGTCTTCGATCGAGATATGACCCCGCGTCGCCCCGGCGGATCGATAACGATCCCGTGTCTCTTCGAGCTCTTCGAGGAAGGGCATCGCTGCAGCGAGAGAGCCCGATACCGACTGGAGCTGTTGTCCATAGGACAACGAACGCAGCATGACGAGCATGATGGCGCCAACAGACGACAGTTCGCCGACGCCAACAGATGTGGCAACGATCAAACTGAGAACGATCGCAGAAAAGGCCAAAGTCAAGAAGAGATGAGGCATGACGCCACGAAGCAAGCTGACTCTCTTCCCTGTGCGACCCACTTTCATCGAGAGGCTCTGAATCAGTCGGTTGAACTCCTGATTCCTGCCGAACGTCTGCATCTCGGCCTCTGCGTACTCTTTTTGGGCCTGAGCTGCGATCTTCGATCGCTGTTTGATCTTGGTTCGAACCGGCGCGAGAAGTGAGGCAAGGGTGAACAAAGCCACAAGAATCACCAGCGATGCAATGGGGTCGACAAAGACGGCAATCATGACCATCGCCAACAGATTGAGAAAGATGTTGATCGTGCTGGTCAATGAACTGATCGCCGAGACTGCCTGTTGGACGAAGCTCGTCATGAGCTGCATCAGTCGTCCAGATGGCTCGTTCTGTTGAGTTGCCCAGTTCGACTCGAGGAAGGCAGTTGCCAGATCTCCGCGGAGATCGGTGCCGACATCTTCGGTGAGATTGGTCGAAATCACTGATGCCACAACAGTGACCACCAGCCGAGCAGCGACGAGCACCGCAGCGACGACAAGGGCTGTGGAGACTGGGGTGAAGATCGCCCCAGTCAGACCGACTCTGACGCGCCCGCTCGTGATGGCAACCGCTGTACGGGTCACGACGACCAGAAAAGCCGCCTCGATTGCTCCAGAAGCCAACGAAGCGAGCGACAGTTGGATGATTCGCCATCGATACGGCCGGGCGAGCGCCCTCAGGCGTGAGCGGTCCGACCGCGAGGACTGAAGCAACTTCGCCTTCTTCATGGAAACACCAGACCGCTTGCGGACATCGCTTCGAGCGTAGTGGTCTCGACACTGGGAGCACCTACAAGCGATACACGGATCGATTATCTGCTCGGCATGGCCTCTGCCCAGAC
>JBIIKC010000269.1:0-2901 GCA_044233375.1 Ilumatobacteraceae bacterium | reverse complement strand
ATTCTCTTGGAATCCGTAGGGCGTGTCGAGAATGACACCCCGGGCCTGTGCTCCGAGGCGTGAGAGAAGATCTCGGTGGGTCTTGATCATGGTCGGAGCAGTTTCTCCCGAGCCCATGATGGTGAGGATGCGCGGGAGTGTCATCTCAAGAAACCTTCTTCGAGGTGTGTGATGAGAACATCTGCAGTTCGATCGGGAAACTGGGCATGGAGATCGTGATGCGCGGGTCGAAACCAATGGGCGCGTCCGTGCGCAAGTACTTTCAGTGCCGCTTCGATTGCATGCTCCTTGTTGCGCGTCCACGAGACATCCCCCGAGTCCGCGGGCAGGAAGAGGAGTGGTTGCTCGATCTCGGGGAACATGTCCGACGGTCGATGCATCCAGAGTTCGCGCAGAATGGTCATATGGCGCTCGAACGAGAGCCAAGGACTGAGAGTGCCGTCTTCGTGATACTCGAAGTTGGATAGCGCTCCGATGATGCCCGATTCCGGCCAATCAGAGTTCATCGACCGTATTGCACTCTCGAGTCGGCTCGCACGTGTTCCTGCAAGGCGCGGTGGCTGCAGGTGATGGGCGCAGTCGTCCCACGATGGAAAAGAGGTTCCCAGTTCGATGAAACCACCGTCCACAGCGACCCCGGATGTGAAGACGTCGGGGCGTTGGCGCAGACCATGGACAGCAATGTTGCCGCCCCATGATTGGCCGACAAGGATCGCTTGTGTGACACCGAGTACACGCACTGCTGCGACGATGTCAGCAACGACGGTGTCGAAGCCGTAGCCATCGTCAGGTTTGTCGCTCTGGCCGTGACCTCGCAGATCGATCGCAACGCTCGAGTACCCGCCGGCTTCGAGGGCGACGGCGACCCCGTCCCACATTCGAGCATTCGATGCGAGTCCGTGCACGAGCACGAACACCGGACCGCGTTCGAGGTCTCCTCGGATGAGCGCCCTCAGGGTGGGGCCACCGGGCACTGCGAGTCTTCGTTCGATTGCGTCCTTGATGGGGAATCGATCGCGGGACGGCTTCATGACAACTCAGTCTGCCGGGCGACCGGCACGATGATGTGCCACGATGGTGTGCCATGCGTGAGACCGACGTCCAACCAGTCGACATCGAAGTCAAACTCGAGGCACTGCGTGGAGTTCTCTCAGATCTCGAATCGGTTGTTGTCGCCTTCAGCGGGGGAGCAGATTCCACTTTTCTCGCAGCTGTCGCCCACGAGGTTCTGGGGGCGGACAACTGCTTGTGCGTCACTGCGATCTCTCCAAGCCTCGCGTCGTCCGAGCAAGTGGATTGCCGAGAGCTTGCCGATGAGTTGTCTCTGCGGTGGCAACCCGTCGTCACCGACGAAATGGAAAGAGCCGCCTACCGGATCAATGACCCCGATCGCTGCTACCACTGCAAGGCAGAGTTGATGGACGTCATCGGACCGATCGCCGCGGGCGAAAGATCGACGGTCGTGCTGGGTGTGAACGTGGATGATCTGTCCGACCATCGCCCCGGCCAGCGTGCCTCGATCGAACGTGGGGCGGTCTTCCCTCTTCTCCTCGCCGGATTCACCAAGGATGACGTGCGACTTGCGTCGCGGCTCATGGGATTGAGGACATGGAACAAGCCTGCAGCGGCATGTCTCGCCAGTCGGATTCCTTACGGAACACCGGTGTCGGTCGAGGTGCTCACCCGGGTCGATCGCGCCGAAGCCGCGTTGAGGGCTTTGGGGTTCAGCCAAGTGCGGGTTCGTCACGACGGTGATGTAGCAAGGATCGAAGTGCCAGAAGAGGATTTCTCGAGGATCATGGCCGTTCGCGGTGACGTCGTCCAGGCCATGGCTTCGGCGGGCTATGCGTTCGCGACCCTCGACCTCGAAGGCTTTCGTTCGGGGAAGCTCAACAGGGTGCTCGATGCGAGTTCGTCGTCCGGCGCTCCACGCCCATAGGGTTCAGAAGCAGAGAAAAGGCCGTACCTTCTCGGCCATCGGGGAAAAGGTGAACGATGAAGCTGTCGATGATGCTCAATTACGCAGGTGGATTCCATGCTGCGGTGGACAAAGTGGTCGAACTCGAAAAAGCTGGTCTCGATGTCGTTTGGGTCGCTGAGGCCTACAGTGCCGATGCCATCAGTCAGGTCGGCTACTTGGCGGCCAAGACCGAACGTGTCGAGATCGGGACGGGCATTGTCAACGTCTACAGCCGTACTGCGGCCTTGATGGCAATGACCGCAGCGGGATGCGATTACGTGAGCAACGGTCGCTTCATCCTCGGTCTCGGAGCAAGCGGACCTCAGGTGATCGAAGGCTTCCATGGTGTGCCCTACGAGAAGCCGATGGTGCGAATCAAGGAGTACATCGAGGCATGTCGCATGATTTGGGCTCGAGAGCAGCCCTTCCAGATGGACGGAGAGACTGTGAAGGTCCCTCTTCCGGCGGGGCAAGGTACAGGTCTCGGTAAACCTCTGAAGATCATCAAGCCGGGTCAGGAGATTCGCACCGACATTCCGATCTGGTGGGCAAGTCTCATGGGCTTGAGCGTCGCTGCGACCGCACAGTTCGCGAACGGGTGGCTGCCGATCTTCTTCGATCCGGAAAAGTTCCAACAGGTGTGGGGCGACGATCTGAAGAAGGGAACAGCGAAACGCGATCCGTCTCTCCCTCGGCTCGAAATCTCCGCGGGCGGAATGGTCGCGATCGATGAATCGCTCACAGGTGATGCCCAGAAGAAGATCCTCGACTTCTCTCGCCCGAACGCAGCCCTCTACATCGGCGGCATGGGTGCCCGTGACAAGAACTTCTACAACACGATTTGTCGCAAGTACGGCTACGAGAAGGAGGCTGGAGAAATCCAGGACCTGTACCTGTCCGGCAAGAAGGACGAAGCTGCTGCTGCAGTTCCACATGAGATG
>JBIIKC010000270.1:0-2901 GCA_044233375.1 Ilumatobacteraceae bacterium | reverse complement strand
ATTCGAAATACTCGCTCGACAGCGGATGGGTTCGATGCATCGGCTCCGAGGCCGTACACGGTCTCCGTTGGCAATCCGACGACTCCGCCCGAGCGCAAAATGTGCACGGCCTGTGAGACATCCGTTCCGAGGTGGCTTCGAGTCACGGAGCCACACCGAGAAAATCGAATGCCGCGTCGAAGAAGCCGAAGTTCTCGGGTGTCGCAAAGTGGTCGACCCGCGCCAGGGTCACGAGCTGCGCATTCGGCAGGAGTTCGACGAGCGGTTCGCCTGGTCCAGCGAAATCATCCGAGCCGATGACAACGAGAGTTGGGCAGTCGACGCGACCGAGTTCTTCAGGAGTGAAGGCGGGTCGACCGCACTCCAACACTGCAGTGAGTGCGATTCGGTCGTTGTCGGGTCGATCTGCGTATTGCACGAACATTCGGCCGATATTGCTCGCTTGATCGTCCCTCGCGTCCGCGTCACTGTTGCCGATCGAGCTCGACTGCGGATTCTCTGCACGGAGAGCATCGATGATCGATCGATGAGACGTGGAATCGCCGCTGTCGAGAACGTTTCTTCCGATACCGGCGAGAACAAGGCTGCGAACCCGATGTGGGTGGTCGATTGCCATACGTAGCACGGTCATCGCTCCGAGCGAGAACCCGACGAAGTCGCACTGTGTCTCCGGCGCAGATGCGAGAACTCGCAGCGTCAAGTCTTTGTATTCGTCAGGATCATGAGGTTTCGGAGCCGAGCCGTGTCCGAGAAGGTCGACTCCGATCACTGTGCGACCGGCATCTTCGAGCAGATCGGCGAATCCACTCTGCTTCCAAGTGGCATGGAACGATCCACCCCATCCATGAACGAGAACGACGGGGTGTTCCATATCGGTCAAGATACTCCGTAGTCTGCTGTGCTGTTTCGTACGATGGTCCTGCGGTCCGATTCGAGGAGAGTGACGTGAGATTCCTGAGTGACGTTCCACCGCCCTTCGACCTGACCTACAACGACGTCTTCATGGTCCCGAGCCTTTCCACCGTGAATTCTCGTCTCGATGTGGACCTTGCGACGACCGATGGCATCGGAACCACGATCCCCATCGTTGTCGCGAACATGACGGCTGTTGCCGGCCGACGCATGGCTGAGACGGTGTCGCGTCGAGGAGGGCTCGTGGTTCTTCCGCAGGACATTCCTCTCGATGTGATCAGTGCCGTGATCTCGTTCGTCAAGCAGTGTCATCCCGTCTACGAGACGCCCATCACGCTCGGCCCCACTGACACTGTCGGGCAAGCGCTCAGTCTGATCCACAAGCGAGCGCACGGCGCTGTCATCGTCACCGATGAGGAGCGTCGACCTCTCGGAGTGTTCACAGAGGCGGACGCGGCTGGCTACGACCGTTTCACACAACTGCACAATGTCATGTCCACGGATCTACTGACCATCGGCTCCGGTCGATCCCTCGAGGACATCTTCCACACATTGTCCGAACAGCGCCATACGGCGGCGCCGGTCATCGATGGGTCGGGTCGACTCATCGGCTGTGTGACCCGCCGGGGTGCGCTGCGATCGACGCTGTATCGTCCCGCAGTCAATCCGAAGGGCGAGTTCCTGACAGCGGTCGCAATCGGTGTCAACAACGATCCGGCTGCGAAGGCAAAACATTTGCACGAACTCGGTGTCGACGTTCTCGTCGTCGACACCGCCCATGGGCATCAAGTCCGGATGGTGCAAGCCGTGGAGGCTGCTCGCCGAGCTGCGCCCGATGCTGTCATCGTTGCGGGAAATGTTGTGACGGCCACGGGAACTCGCGATCTGGTGAATGCTGGAGCGAACATCGTCAAAGTCGGCGTTGGACCTGGGGCGATGTGTACGACCCGCATGATGACCGGAGTCGGCAGACCCCAGTTCTCGGCAGTGCTCGAGTGTTCGCAGGCCGCGCGTGAACTCGGTGCATCGGTATGGGCCGATGGAGGTGTGCGCCACCCGCGTGATGTCGCGCTGGCGCTCGCTGCTGGGGCAGGCAACGTCATGTTCGGATCGTGGTTGGCAGGAACTTACGAATCGGCTGCAGATACCCTGCGCGACCCGGACGGACGTCTCTACAAAGAGAACTTCGGTATGGCATCGAACAGGGCCGTGAGGAACAGGACACGTCGTGAAGGAGTGTTCGAGCGGGCTCGTAAGGAACTGTTCGAGGAAGGCATCTCGACTTCGCGGATGTATCTCGACCCGGATCGCCCGGGCGTCGAGGACATCATCGACCAAATCGTTTCCGGAGTACGGAGCTCGTTCACATACGCCGGCGCCGCAACAATGGAAGAGTTTCGTGAACGCGCCGTTGTCGGGATACAAAGCTCGGCGGGTTATGAAGAGGGTCGTCCCCTCGGAACCAGTTGGTAGGACGATCGTTCGGTGACAGTTGTGGGAAGTCTCAAGGTCATAGCCATCGATGGTCCGGCGGGTGCGGGGAAGTCCACGATCGCCCGTCGTCTCGCTCGAGCGTTGGATCTCGAGTACCTCGATACGGGTGCCATGTACAGGGCCGTCACTGCGATTGCATTGCAACGTGGTTTGGACATCCACGACGAGTCACTGGTCGGTCCGTTGAGTCGCGAGATCGACATCGAAGTAGGTCTCGAGGCAGTGACGGCCGACGGCATCGATGTCACGGCGTTCATCCGTGGCCCTGAAGTAACGGGTGCAGTGAGCACAGTCGCTGCCATGTCATCGGTTCGACAGGAGATGCGGGAGCGTCAACGGCATTGGGGCGAAGCTCGCGGTGGCGGAGTGATCGAAGGCCGTGACATCGGAACAGTGGTGTTCCCCGATGCGATTCTCAAGGTCTTCTTGACCGCTTCCCCACGTGTGAGAGCCGAGCGCCGAGTTGCAGAGATTGGCGGGGACATTGAAGTGATC
>JBIIKC010000330.1:0-2910 GCA_044233375.1 Ilumatobacteraceae bacterium | reverse complement strand
GCAAGACCGGATCGATCGACGGGATCCTCTCCTCGGAACGGTCCGAGAAGTTTCTGTGTCTTCAATCCGTCGATCATCTGCAATGCCGAACCAGTCGTGAGGGGTACCGGTCGAAAGACGACGTCAGCAATTGCCTCGGCAAGAATGCCTCCGACGCCGAGCATGATGCAGGGTCCGAATTGAGGATCGTCGACCATGCCGGCGATCAGCTCTCTCTTGCCATCGATCATCTGTGCGACGAGAACTGTCACATCGCCATCTTCTGGCTGAGCGGCGTCGAGCAACTCTCGAGCAGCGCCCTCGGCATCGATCGGCGTTCGAACACCGAGGCGAACGAGACCTCGCCGCAGAGTTTGATCGCGACTGGGAACGAAAGAGCCACAGCTGCCTCGGCCGCCTGTGCAGCAGTACGAACCTCACGTTCTTGGGCGAAGGGAATCCCGAATGAGCCAAGAACCCTTTTCGACTCGACTTCCGACAATGTGCGCGATGACATGGACATACGGTAGTTGGTCGATTTCGATGGTCGAATTCGTCGGGCTGACAGGATTTGAACCTGCGACCTCTTGACCCCCAGTCAAGCGCGCTACCAAGCTGCGCCACAGCCCGTTTTCATTTGCTTTCTCCGCCACTTTCCAGCGGGATCGGTACCTGATGCTACCGCAGTCCCCTCAGATGAAGAGATCTACGATTCGCCATCCCAAGTACAACACGAGTCCTGTGACGAGCAACTTGAAATGCCAAGGTGCTGAAACGTCCTCGTTGGTGCTTCCAGCAGCCAGGGATCGAAGATCGAGCTTGTCGTTGGGTGACGGCGCAACACGCCTTTCCACGGTCGAAGGCTTCTCGATGACACGATGGCACACGGGACACGAGCCGTCTGTATCCATTGCGGTCGGAGTCCAGTACCGAGCGCACGAGCTGCAAAATGGCATCTTCACTCGCTCCGACGACGGACTCGTAATTTGAGCGGGGTGGAGCCGAATGAAAACGCCTCACGGATGCTCCGCTCGAGATATCTCAGATAGGGCTGGGGAAGTTCACGATTGACGAAGAGGGTGAATGTCGGCGGATCGGTGGCTCCTTGCACCGCGTAGAGAACCTTTGCGCCACCACCTGCTGGCTGGCGCTGTTGAGCATCTGCCAGGACACGATTGACGTCTTTGGTTGGAATCCGACGGTGGTACTGGTCGATGGCTTCTTGAAGCACAGGACGAAGTCGGTGCACGCCGCGACCCGACATCGCTGAGATTTTGAGAACTGGTGCGCCGTCGATGAAAGCCAACTTGCGCAAAATTTGTGAATCGATCTCGTCGCGAGTTTCCTCTGTCGTCATCAGATCCCACTTGTTGAGAATCAGAACGATCGGACAGCCGGCGGCATCGATTCGCTCCGCAAGCCGTTGATCCTGGGCTGTGATTCCCTGGGTCGCGTCGATGACGAAAAGGGCCACGTCGGCATCATCGATCGATCGCAATGCTCGCACCAACGAGTAGTACTCCGCTGAGTCATCGATTCGAGACCGACGTCTCATGCCTGCGGTGTCGACGAACAGCACAGGTCCATCAGGAGTGTCGACGAGAGTGTCCACCGAATCGCGAGTTGTTCCGGGCATGTCATGAACGACTGATCGATCCTCTCCGACGAGACGATTGAACAAAGTGCTCTTGCCGACATTCGGTCGACCGACGAGTGCGACCTTGGGAGTCTTGTCGGGAACATCTTGATCGAAGGCCTCAGTGGGTTCGAGACCGTTTGTGACCGGTCCCACTTCTTCAGGAAGTGCGGCGAGAACTTCGTCGAGGAGGTCACCAGCCCTGCGTCCGTGCAGGGCGCTGACCGGGTACGGCTCGCCCACGCCAAGTGAGAGAAAGTCCCATCGCTCTGCTTCACGTCGATCGTTGTCGGCCTTGTTCACCACGAGTAGTACAGGAACGTCGCTTCTACGAAGCCACGTTGCTATCGCTTCATCATCGTCTGTGACACCTACCGAACCATCGACAACGAAAAGAACGAGGTCAGCAGCGCGCACTGCTTTTTCGACTTGGCGGCTCACCTTGGCATCCAGTTCGCTTCCTTTGGGCATCCAACCACCGGTGTCGACGAGTAGGAACGACCGTCCGAGCCACTCCACTGTCAGTTCCTTGCGGTCGCGAGTGATGCCGGGACGGTCCTCGACGATCGCCGCTTGTTCTCCGACGAACCGGTTGAACAATGTGCTCTTGCCAACGTTCGGGCGACCGACGATGACAACCGTGGACAGGCTGCTCTGAGGATCGAGATCTTGATCCTTCATCGTCATGAGTCCAGAGCCCTGCGGAGGGCAATTCCGTCGGTGGCAACGATTTCGACTGGAACGGGTAGATCCTGCACAGTGGTTCCATCGAGGAAGCGTCCATCTGACAGACACACATCGGGCAGTAAGAAACGATCGGACCTCGGTTCATCGTTCAAGGCGCGAGCGATGTCCTGTCCGACGAGTAAACCGGTGACAGCGATGTTTCCTCCAAAGAACGAATTCTTGACCGGTATGACCCGAACGTCACCACGATCGAGACTGTCGATGAGTGGTTGCAGAACAACAGCTCCATACTCTCCCGTCAGGATTCCTACAGGGCGCGAAACAGATTTTCTCTTCGTTCGAACATTGACGAAGTGTGTTCCTGACTCGCCCGAAGTGGAGCAAGGCATCTGACGAAGAGCAGTGTCACCTGCAGGATTGCGCACGGCGCGGTAACCCTGAGCAGGGGCACCATCGACCCAGGCGAAGAATCCACTTTCGGTACCGATCGACGTACGTTTCTCTCCATTGAATTCGAGCTCGAAAGCCTTGGCCATGCCAATTCCGTCCTCATGTAGATCGAAAGATCCGTATCTGTCTGCTGACGGAAACGGACGTCCAGCCATGAT
>JBIIKC010000268.1:0-2914 GCA_044233375.1 Ilumatobacteraceae bacterium | reverse complement strand
TCAGGTCGAGCCTCTCTCGCACCACGCTTGCCAGCGTTTTGACCGTCTCGATCGCGAACCTTGCATCGCCAGGACTGGTGTCACCACTGGTGACTGATCGCAGGAGCCCGCAAACGAAGGCCCGACACGATGTTGGACGTGCTTCGTAGACCGAGCAGCACGTCCCATCGAAAGCAGGGCACGGCTGAGAGAACCGGCGAGATTCTGCGTCGCTGATGAGCAAAGCCCCTTTTGCCCGAAGTGGGACCAGATCGTCGGACTCATCCACATCGACCGCATGAAACATCGTGCCATCGCAGCACAGACCGCAATTGATGCAGATCGACTGCGCTTCGAGTTCCATCGGCACTCCAATTCGGGTCGATTGTCTTGGTATTGGTGCGGGACACTAGTGTCGCACTTCTTGTACTCACGGCGGGAAATTCTCAAGGGTCTGGTCATCTTTGGTGTGACGAGTGCAGTCGCCGCCACGCCTGTCGATGCAATTGACTCGGTCGTGCAAGGAACCCAGCAGAATCTTCTGCAAAATGGCTCGTTCGAAATGAACCCATTCGGCAGCACGATCACTGGGTGGGCTGTCACAGCCGAGCCTCCAGAGACGGCCCCATGAGTATGCAGATCTTCGTCAAGACGTTCACCGGAAAGACGATCACCCTCGACGTCGACGGGTCGGACTCGATCGAAAACGTCAAGGCCAAGATTCAGGACAAAGAGGCCGTCCCTCCCGAGATGCAACGGGTGATATTCGCCGGCAAGGCTCTGGAAGACGGTCGGACTCTGGCTGACTACAACATCCAGAAGGAAAGCACGCTCCACCTCACGTTCCGGACGGGAACGATCCCCTACACGGCATCGAGTCTTTTTGGGGCACCCGCCGTTCCAGGCCCGACGAGCGGAACAAATCTGGCGAACATCTCCCCGGGTACGTCGATCAGCCAGATCGTCACGGGCGTGCGCTCCGGCTCGTATCAACTCGACTTCAGCGCACTCGGGCAGATTTCCTATTCGGTGGTGTCGTTGGATGCATCTGGGTCGGAGCTTCGTCGGGTGGATGGCACCACCTTCGGGGTGGTATCCGAGGAAACCGAGGATGTCGGAGCGAGTTCCGTGTCCATGACTCCGTATTCTCTGCATCTCCAAGCTCCAGCCGGCACACGTTCCGTGGAAGTTGTGTTCACGTCGACTGGCATACCCGCTCTGGTCGACGACGTGCGCCTCACGGGCCAGTCGTTTTTCGACGGCGACACCAGTCGTGAACTTCCCGACCCCGCTGATCTTCCAGATACACACTGAGACGTACGGTCTCTCGATCGTCGAGGGGCGTTTGGGTTCTGCAAACCCCACACAGTGTGTTCTCACACACCGAATGCGTCTTCGTCGGGATAAGGAAACCATTCCGGATCGGATTCGGCCGTCGGCGAGATCATCACCATCTTCGAGCGTCGAAATTGCTCGAGCCCTTCAGGACCGAGCTCTCTGCCCGAGCCAGTCAGCTTTCGTCCTCCGAAGGGGACGGCATCGTTGTCGTTGAGTGGGGTGTTGACCCAGACAATGCCGGATTCGATTTCATTGATCGCACGGAACGCCTCGTGGAGATCAGTGGTGTAGATGTTCGCGCCGAGACCGAAGTCGGAATCGTTGGCACGTGAGATGGCCTCGTCGAGATCTCGCACCTTGCATACGGGAGCCACCGGGCCAAAGGTCTCTCCGTGAAGAATCTCAGCATCGGCTGAGACTTCGAGAACCGTCGGCTCGTAGAACCATCCAACCGGATGGGTCTTCGGACGTCGAGCACCGCACACCACACGCGCCCCTTGGGCGACAGCTCGCGACACGATCCCCTCGACTCGCTGTCTTTCTCGAGCCGCTGCGAGCGGACCCATGTCCACAGCCTCGAGTCCACTGCCGATCCGCAGAGATCGGGCCTGTTCGGCAAAGGCTTCCACGAAGTCGTCGTAGACGTCGGCATGCACGTAGAACCGCTCTGCAGACGTGCACACCTGACCGCAGTTGAGAAACGCCGCAAATGCAGCACCGCGGGCAACCACTTCGATGGGTGCCGAGGGCATGACGATGAACGGGTCATTCCCCGACGCTTCGACCAGGACCGGCTTGAAACGCTCGGCTGCGGTGCGCGCCACAGCCCGTGCTGCAGGAACGCTTCCCGTGAATGCAATTCCATGAGTGTGCTCATGCGCGACGAGCATCTGCCCCGCCTCAGCTCCCCCGGTGATCACTTGAACCAGCCCGGGAGGCAGGTGCTCGAATGCCTTCATGACTGCCAACAGAGTGATCGGTGTGAGATCGGACGGCTTGACGATGATGGCGTTACCCGCGGCCAAAGACGCAGCCGCCTGCCATCCGAAGAGCAAAACCGGAAAGTTGAACGGGACGATCGACACGATCACTCCGAGCGGCTCTTTCATCGTGATGTGCATCTGACCGGCTATTGCCGAACCCGCGAGACGTCCCTGTTCGTGTCGAGCCAATTCCGCGTAGTAGCGAAATGACGACGCCGATGCCCCTCCTTCCCAATTCGATTCTCGAAAAGGTTTGCCCATCTCTCGTGTCAGACATTCGCCAACCACCGGTGCGAGTGCAAGCAATTCGTCTGCCACTCTGTGGAGGGCTGCCGCTCGATCGAGGGCACTCAAAGACCACCACTCACGCTGAGCTCGACGAGCAGCTGCGACCGCCAACTCGACCTCGTCCGAAGTCGCCATCGCGAACTCCGCAATTGGGTCCTCAGTGGCAGGGTCGATGACCGCTACACGATGACCTCGGCTCGAGTAATAGGTCCCGTCGATGTAGAGGTGACCTGAGAGCTCGGACATGAGAGTCGATACCGAAGGTGCCATGCAGAAACGTTATTGATGCTCCACCTGAGGCAGCGACTCGTGGGGAACTCGACAAA
>JBIIKC010000266.1:0-2942 GCA_044233375.1 Ilumatobacteraceae bacterium | reverse complement strand
CGTCTCGGATCCCAACAGCACAACGACGTCAGGATCCACATCGAAGACGACGAGAGGTTCTTCGTCGGAATCGACTCGACCCGCAGCGGCGACTGGGTGGTCATCGGAGCCGATTCCAAGACGTCGGGTGAAACTCTCCTCGTCTCAGCTCACTCCCCCGAGGATCCACCTCAGCTCGTCAGACCCCGTCTTCCTGATGTCGAATACCACCTCGATCATTGGGGCGACAAATTCATCGTTCTGACCAACGACGAAGCTCCCGACTTTCGCATCGCCACGGCCTCTCTGGAGGATCCTTCGACGTGGTCGGACTTCATCTCGCATGTTCCAGGTCGGCGGATCACTCGCGCCGACTGTTTTGCCGATTTCATGGTGGTCCATGAATGGGCATTGGCCCAGCCGAGATTTCGAATCATCGGTCGTGACGGCTCGGAGTACGTCGTACCGATCAGTGACGAACCCCACGATGTCGACCTCGACAGCAATCCTGAGTGGCGATCGACTTCGGTGAGGTTCACGACGGAAAGCCTCTCCACCCCGGGAAGCGTCTGGGAGATCGACGTCTCCACACATCGGCAGACGCTCCTGAAGAGAACCCCGACACCGAACGTCGATCTCGACCTCTACGAATCCGTGCGGTACTGGGCCGAGACAAAAGATGGGACTCGAGTTCCCTACGACGTGATCCGTTCACGAGGCGAGACAAGTCCTGCCCCATGCCTCGTCTATGCGTACGGAAGTTACGAGATGTCGATGCCACCCTGGTTCAGTGTTGCCCGACTTTCTCTGATCGACAGAGGATGGAGTTGGGTTCTGGTCCATCCGCGTGGCGGAGGAGAGCTCGGACGTCAGTGGTACTTCGACGGCAAATTGCTCTCGAAACGAAATACGTTCGACGACGTCAACGCAGTTGCCGATGACTTGGTTTCGCGCAACATCGCCCACCCATCGAAGCTCGCAGTTCGAGGTGGTAGTGCTGGTGGGCTGATGGTGGGGGCGTGCGTCAATCTCCGTCCCGATCTGTGGAACGCAGCCATCGCAGAAGTTCCCTTCGTCGACGTTGTGACAACGATGAGCGATCCATCGCTGCCTCTCACTGTCACCGAGTGGGAGGAATGGGGCGATCCGAGGTCGGAGCCGTATGCCTCCTACATCGCGTCGTACTCCCCGTACGACAACCTCACTTCACGTCCTTATCCGGCAATCTTCGCCACGGCAGGATTGAACGACCCTCGCGTGGCCTATCACGAGCCGGCCAAGTGGGTGGCTCGAATTCGATCGCTGCGCACCAACAACGAACCGCTTCTCCTTCGCACGGAGATGGGTGCCGGCCACGATGGTCCGAGTGGACGCTACGAACGTTGGCGCGAAGAAGCACAGATTCTGGCTTTTCTCCTGGTCACCGCCTGAGCCTCACCACACCGCCACCACGACGGCAAGCACCAACAGGGCCGTGTTCCGAGCGACGTGCCTCCACCCGAGAGGTCGCGCACTCCATGAACCGAAACACGCACATGATGGACGCCGTCCGCGAGCGAGTTGGACGATGATCGCAACAGTGAAGACCACGAGCATGGATCCGACGATCAGAGAAAACACCTGACGCTGCCACTGCGCAATCAACAAAGCCCCGCAGACGAGTTCGATCCAAGGCAGGACTGGAACGATCGGACGCGGAGCCCCCATCGTTGCCGCCTCGACCGGCCACCTCGCACCCATTGCGACTTTTGCGGCACCTGCCGCGCACATGAAACAACCGAGGACTACTGAAGCAACAACTGGGATCATCGTTGTCGAAAGCGATCAGGTCCGGGCGATGCTCGTCACCTTGCCACGAAAGAACACCATGGCATCGGTGACCTCGTGGTCGTGAAAGAGATCGACGACCCGGCCCATGACGAACCAATGGTCTCCTGCCTCTGAAACCGACTCCACGGTGCAGTCGATCCAACCGATGACACCGGGAAGAATCGGTGAACCCGAGGGCGACTTCGTCCACTCGACACCGGCGAACTTGGTGTCGTCGCCAGTTGCCGGCTCCTTGGCGAACCTCCAGCACAGTTCTTCCTGTCCTGCCCCGAGGATGTTGACGCAGAATGCACTCGACTGTGCGATCGCTGGCCAACTCCGAGAGCTCCTGCCGGGAAGAAATCCAACGAGCGGCGGGTCGAGAGACACCGATACGAACGAACCGATCGTGATGCCATGCGGCACACCATCGGCATCCATACCGGTGACCACCGTGACGCCGGTCGGAAAATGCCCGAGGACATCTCGAAAGCGGCGCGGATCGACGGGTTCGTTCATGTGGTCAGAATACGCTCTCGACCCATTCGCCGCGGATTCTCGGGGCTAGCCCCGCATCGGCAAAGCGATTGTCTGGTTCTCGGCGGCGACAATGACGTCGACTCCGACATCTGCACCCCTCAGTCGTGCCGCCGCTGAAATCTCATCCAATTCATCGTCACTGCGCGTCGGGTCGTGATGGAACAGAGCAAGAGACTTGGCCCGGCATTCCTCAGCCACCCACAACGCGTACTCGATCGTGCAATGACCCCAGTTCGACTTCTTGGCGAACTCCTCAGGCGTGTACTGAGAGTCGTGGATCAACAGATCCACCCCTTCACACAACTCTCGAGCGCCCTGAGTCAGTGAGTGAGTTCCGTCGACGGGCATTTGATGATCGGACAGATACGCAACGCTGACACCTCCGACGCTGACCCTGAAACCAAGAGTGTTTCCGATGTGTGGAACCAACCGGCTGCGCACTTCGAGAGAGCCGATCGTGAAGTCGTCATCGGCAACCTCGTGAAAGGTGAAAGTTCCAGGAAGATCGGTCAAGCTCACCGGAAACATTGGTGGCTTGATGATTGCTTCGAACACTTCGCGCACGGAGCGCCCGTCTTCTTGAACTGGGCCATAGATGACGAAGTGGGAATCGG
>JBIIKC010000016.1:0-11905 GCA_044233375.1 Ilumatobacteraceae bacterium | reverse complement strand
GATTCGATCGTCGATGATTACGACTTCGTCATCATCGACTGCCCTCCGTCCCTCGGATTGCTCACCGTCAATGCTCTCGTTGCGGCTCGGGAAGTCCTCGTGCCGATTCAATGTGAGTACTACGCCCTCGAAGGCGTTGGACAGCTGCTGCGCAACGTCGAATTGGTCAAGAGGAACCTCAACCCGGCTCTCGATCTGAGCACGATCGTCTGCGTGATGTACGACAACAAGACGAAACTCTCTCAGGAAGTCGTCACAGAGGTTCGTCAGCATTTCGGGGACAAGGTCTGTGAGACGGTTGTTCCTCGTAATGTCCGTCTGTCCGAGGCACCGAGTCATCATCAGCCGATCAACGTCTACGACCCGACCTCGAAGGGTGCGATTGCGTACAAGGAAGTTGCCAAGGAGGTAGCAGGTGGCACGCCGCCCAGGTCTCGGTAGTGGTCTCAATGCGCTCATTCCCGCAGGAATGACTGAATCCCCCTCGCAGGTCAAGGATGGCCCAGTCTTGATGGACATTCCCGTCAAAGACCTCGTACCGAACCCCAATCAACCGCGCGTTCATTTCGACGAGGAATCCCTCAGCGATCTTTCGGCTTCCATTCGTGAGATCGGCGTTCTTCAACCCCTGTTGGTGCGTCAGATGCCCGATGGCAGCTTCCAGTTGATCGCAGGGGAGCGGCGTTGGCGAGCAGCACAGCGGGCCGGCCTGATGACTGTTCCTGCAGTGGTCAAGACAACCGACGACATGACATCGGTCGAGCAGGCTCTCGTGGAGAACCTGCACCGTCAGGATCTTTCCCCGTTGGAGGAAGCGTCAGCTTTTCAACAGTTGATCGACGATTTTGGCTTCACGCACGACGATGTGGCCAAGCGGGTCGGGAAGAGCCGCAGCTCAGTGACCAATGCCTTGCGCTTGTTCTCGTTGCCGCCGGCCATTCAGTCTTTGTTGGCCGATGGTCGTCTGTCAGCCGGTCATGCCAAAGCCCTCCTGGGTTCACCGGATCGGGCTTTCCAGGAGCAATTGGCACGGCGAGCGGTGACGGAAGGCTGGTCGGTTCGGGCGGTCGAGGAGGCTGTGCGAGACCGTGGCGATGCTGGAGCACGAACACCAGATGTGAGCACTTCATCTCCGGGTTCGAAGGTGGGGGCTCCAGCGGGTGCGACCAAATTGCGGCCAGCTGGCTTACTCGAGCTGGAGGAGCGGATCGCCGATTATCTCGAAACTCGAGTCACCGTCAAGTTGGCGAACAAGAAGGGAACGATCACGGTCGAGTTCGCCGACCTCGAAGATCTGGAGCGCTTGTACTACTTGATGCTCGGTGATTCCCACAGTTCGTGAGCCGTCGGGTTCGTGAATCGAGCCAGTGGTCTTGGAGGAGATCAGATGTAGAACCCTCAAGTATTTCTTGAGAGTTTTTGTGACCGTCAACATTTGAAAAAGGCTTCCGCACAGAGTGGGGACAAACCTGTGGATAACCTTTGGCGGTCAGGGCGCCCAGGCGGTCAGGGCGAGGAAGATCGCCTCCGCTATTCGCTGAGCCCTGTCCGAGATGATCGCCTTCGGACCCAGGCTGATGAGAATGGCGGGCATCTTGGTCTCACGCAGGATGGGCAAGCGCATTCCCTCGACTTGCACACCAGGTACGACGTCACGCAGATGTCGCTCAGCCAAATGGGCGAGGGCCCTGCCACCAGCACTTTCGAACGCAGGAACCGAGTAGTAGGTGATCCGCCTGACGGGCTCGTCGAGCACCTCGAAGCCGACATAGACATCTGCGCCGAACAGGTTTGCCTTCTTCCAATGCTCACTCGGATCGGTCTCAACGAATTCGATCAACATGGCACCATGGCTGCGTACCGCTGAACAGAGTGCAGCTTGTAGGTGCTCGAGTTCACCGAATTGCCCGACCGCCACACGCAATCCTTCGAGAGGCTGCCCGAATCGAGCTTCTTCGGAATCTCGCACTGCGGCGATACCCGGACCGTCTCCGGTCTTTTTCGACAGAAGACGCAGATAGGCCACGGTGTCGGGATGGCATACGCCATCGGCAGTCAGTCCAGCGTTGAATTGGAAATCGCTCAGGGCACGAGCGGCAAGTGGTCCGAAGATCCCATCGATCCGACCGCTGTCGAACCCGAGGCGGGAGAGGATTCGCTGGAGTTCGGCAACGTCGTCACCCCGCAGATTGGGGGACCGCAACATGAGTGGCCGGTCCCCGAGGTCCCACCAGGCCTCGAGCAGGGTCGACCAGGTGACGTCGTCGCAGATGCCAGTTTCGGGAAGACCGCGATCGGCTTGAAAGTCCGAGACAGCCTTTTCGGTCACTGATCCATACAGATCCCAGTTGTCCACAGGCCCTGTGAGGAACCCGGCGGCACCGAGCCGACGGTGCAATTGCCGTACGTCTTCGCCGGAATCGCCGGGCGAGAGAAGCATCGACTGAATCAGACGAGGAACTCTTCCAATTCTTGCAAGAGCTGACCCTTGCCCTTGGCGCCCACCATGCGCTTGACCAACTCACCGTCTTTGAACACCAACAGGGTTGGGATACTCATCACGCCGTAGCGCTGAGCGATGTCGCCATGGTCGTCCACGTTCAACTTGGCAATGGTGACCTGACCGGCCTTCTCGGAGGCGATTTCACCGAGGATCGGGGCGATCATCTTGCACGGGCCACACCATTCAGCCCAGAAGTCGACAACGACAGGAGTCGAAGCGGAATTGACCGTTTCGTCGAAAGTCCCAGAGGTCAAGGTGACGATTCCGTCTGCCATCACAACATCCTTTGCGGTCCGAGGGGGAGAGAACCCCACTCTACACCCGGGTCTCAGTGCTGTGCTTCGAGCCAACGTTCAGTGTCGATGGCGGCCATACAGCCCGAGCCAGCGGCCGTGATCGCCTGGCGGTATACGTGATCCTTGACGTCACCACATGCAAAAACACCGGGAATATTGGTGTAGGTGCTGTCGGGACGGGTGATCAGGTAGCCGGTGTCCTCCATGTCGAGGACTCCCTTGAAGACATCGGTGTTCGGTCGGTGTCCGATGGCAATGAACAATCCAGAGACGTCCTTTCGACTTTCCTCACCGGTCACGGTGTCACGCAGGACGAGAGATTCGAGAGTGTCGGTCCCCACGATCTCTGTGACGGCCGTGTTCCACATGATGTCGATCTTCGGGTTGTTCAGGGCTCTTTCCTGCATGATCTTGCTGGCACGAAACGATTCCCGACGGTGGATCAGGGTCACCTTCGATGCGAATTTGGTGAGAAACGTCGCCTCTTCGATCGCCGAATCGCCACCGCCAACGACTGCAACTTCCTTGCCACGGAAGAAGAAGCCGTCACATGTGGCGCAAGTCGACAGTCCGTGGCCGATCAAACGCTCCTCGGCCTCGAGCCCGAGCATCAGGCTCTGGGCTCCCGTCGAGACGATCACTGCGTCGGCCGTGTACACCTCGTCGCGAACGTGCACTTTCAAGGGCTTCTCACCGAATTCGACCTTGGTGGCCTTCGCTGTCAAGAACTCGGCCCCGAAACGCGCCGCCTGTTCACGGAACCGCATCATCAATTCGGGACCCATGATTCCCTCGGGAAAACCGGGGAAGTTCTCGACCTCCGTGGTGAGCATCAACTGTCCACCCGGCTGGTCGCTCGTGCTGCTCGGCTCACCTTCGATGACGAGCGGCGCCAGGCTGGCACGGGCCGTGTAGATGGCTGCAGTCAGGCCAGCAGGTCCCGAACCGATGACAATTACCTTGTGGTGGCTTCCCATCACACGGCCTCCTTGCTTTGACGTTTCACCATGCACAGCGAGCCGGCGAGAATGAGGGTGCCGCCGATGACCGCATGTGAGATCCACACGGCTGAATCGTGATCGAACGGCCATTCCAAGAGGTTGATCAGACCTCGGGAGAATCCGATGAGAAGCAAGACGAAGGCGGCGATTCCGAGAATTCCACCGAGCAGTCCGAACACCAGCCCTCGGGCGGCCATGACGATCGGCGTGGTCGTCCGATCACGAACCTTGTCGACTGTCGAAACGATCGTTTGCGTGACGTCAGCGGCCCAGTTCGGATCGGTCAAGGGGTTGCCAGCCATGGGGTGAGGCTATCTCGTCACGATGAAGCGGGAACTGCCCAGTATTCGTGAACTGATACGGCGTCAGGGCGATGCGGGTCGTGAAGCCACCGTCGAACAATCGGAGATGTCGTAAACGACGAACTCTCCGCGTTCACGGAAGTGGATTTCGACCCGGACATCTTCGAGGATCGCACCTTCGGTGCGCAGAGGCGGTGTCGGCCCGACTGCACATCGGGGGATCTCAGCCCTCTGGTTGAGTCCTTCGATCACTGATCCCCCGGGTGGGAGGGAAGCGGCAACTCGTGCAATGTCGTCGACGGATGAGTACTCGGGCAATGGGGGCGGGGCATCGTCGATTGCATCCATGGCCAACGCCGGGGGATCCGTCTCGGGAAGCGACGATTTCGAGCTTCCACCACTCGATTCGAGTACAGGATCAGATTGTGAGAGGGCTCCCTGTTCTCCCGAAGCGTCGCTGATCGAGTCGGCGAAAACGTCGACATCGCTGGAATCGTCCCGTTGCATCACGTACGTGGACACAACGAGCACGCCGATGATCGACGCCGCCATTGCCAGAGCAATGCGCGGTGATCCCCGACGGATCGATCCGGGGCTGCGGGAATTGGCTGTCGAACGCAGGGCAATGGCGATCTGTGCTTCGCGCCGGGTGGAACTCTCGAGCGAAGGGTCAAATTCGAGCAAACGGGAACGCAGTTTCGAGAACTCGAGTGCTCGCCGTTCGACTTCGACCCGCGCCCCAGCGGGAATGTTCTCTGCTGAGACATCACCGTCGACGAGACGACTCGCCAAGAGGTCGATGTCGTCGGAGTGAGTGTCGGGTGTGTCTGGGAAAAGGGGGTCGGTCGTCATGGCATGTTTCCGCGATGAGCGTCATCGTCCTCGTTTGGACGTTGGTCGGGGTCGTGTGAGTTCCCTTGGATTTGGTTCCATTCGGACGCCAGCCGCGAACGGCCTCGTGATATCCGCGACCTCACAGTTCCAGGGGGAATGTTCAGAATCGAGGCAATGTCGTCGTACTCGAGGTCGGAGACATCCCGAAGAACGAGCGGAACCCGAAATTCGTCGGGTACCCGTGCCAATGCCGTCGCGAGGACATCTCTCTCCTCGAAGGACGCGAGAGCCTCGTGCGAACGGGGGTCAGCGACACCGTTCGCCGATTCATGATGGTTTTCGAGTGGGGTGGTGCGGAGCCGCCGCTTGCGTCGTCGACGCAATTCATCGAGCGCAGCGTTCGTCGCTATGCGATAGATCCATGTTGAGAGCGCCGAACGCCCATCGAAGGAGGCATAACTGCGAGCGATCGAAACGAGAGCGTTCTGAGCGGCGTCATCTGCATCGGAATCGTCTTCGAGAATTCGCCAGCACACCGCTCGGATCAGCGAATAGTTCTCACGGAGAACACTCTCGAGATCGTCACCAGGCATGCGCGTCAGGGAGCTGGTGAGACGCGCACTTCACTGATGCTGCCGCGGTACGGATTCTTCGAACTGCACATTCCGCTGCGACCGACTTCGGTGAAATAGATGAGCGCGTACTGGGCAGGAGAGGTGAACGTGGTGGCGATCGTCGACCCCGACTCCGAAGAGCCCTCCCAAATGGGGCGACCCCACTGCGATGTCGTGGTGGCCGATTCCGCCGCCGCGTAGACACGTGCCTTCCAGTTCTGAGTAGGAATGTCCACTTCCATTCGGGCAAGTGCAACAGCATTCAATTGAATGACGATTCCAAGGCCTGACTTGCTTCCGAACGTCGCCGATCGATAGCAACTCGTCGCCCAGATCGTTTCTGGATCACCGTCGGTGACGTTGAGGACGGTCTCTTCGTTCTCAGCTTTGTCGTCACCTTCCGGGTCGAATGAACGGACACCTGTGATTTCGACAGGACCGGTGTACACCGGCACTGTCACGTCTGCGACAGTTTCGGGTGCCACCGTTGTCCCCGAATCCTCCGAGCGAAGGGATTGCGCCACGAGAACGGCAATGGTGACGATGACGACACCGAGGACCGCGAGAACCATCGCAGAAGGTCGGTACCGATCGAACATTGCACGACTCGTGACCTCGCGGCCGCGCACTTCCCGGGGACGGCGATCCTGACCTTCGGGCGTTTTGCTCGACGGAACGGGTGTGCCGCTCGGGGTGTACCCCTTGGGTCGGATGACCTTGCCAGTTGGGGGAGTCCGATCGGCTGTCGGCCGAGCCACCACTTCTGGTTCACGAGAAACTGGCGCATTGACGTTGGAAAGAGCGAGACGCACCTCTGCGGCGGTTCGGAACCGATTACGAGGTTCGCGTGCAAGAAGTTTGTGAACAACAGCTGCAAGTTGTGGATTGACGTTTGGGCGCATGGTCGCGATGTTGCGCGGCTCTTTTTGGAGTCGCGCCAGTGCCGTCTCCGTGTCGTTCTTTCCGTAGAAGGGAACCCTTCCCACCAAACATTCGTAGAGGACGATTCCCAGCGAATAGAGGTCGGCGCGCACGTCGAGCGGATCACCCTTGACCTGCTCGGGAGCGAGATATTTGGCCGTCCCCATCATGATGTTCTCGCTCGTGAGGTCACCGCCTTCGCCGAGAACCTTGGCGATACCGAAGTCGGTGATCATGACACGGCCTTCTCTGGTCAGAAGAATGTTTCCAGGCTTGATGTCTCGGTGAATGATGTCGCGCTCGTGGGCTGCTTCGAGAGCTGCACACACACTGACGCCGATGTGCTGGACCAGAGAGCTTTCGAGTTGGGTCTTGGTGTCGAGCAGCTCGCGCAGCGACTTCCCTTCGACGTATTCCATGATCAGGGCTTGACGGCCCTCGTCGTACTCGATGGCATCGTAGGCAGTGACGATGTTGAAGTGATTCAGGTTGGCGGCAGCAATGGCTTCGCGGCGGAACCGTTCAGCGAGAGTCGAGTCGTTCGCCAATTGCGGTTTGAGCAATTTGACCGCAACGGTGCGGGACAACTGCAGATCGACCGCCCGCCATACTTCTGCCATGCCGCCTTGGGCGCGATGTTCTTCGAGTCGGTAACGACCTGCAATCACCGTCTGGGCTTGCGGTTCTGAGCGCTTTTGATCGGGGGGCATGTTCCACACAGACGCTAGTTGTCCGGATCACCCGCGTCCGGGGATGCCGGAGAACGGCCGAGTCAGTTCTCGATGAAAGCGACGCCGATCGTGCCGCGCCCCGCATGCGAACCCACGACCGGTCCGATCTCGCCGACCATGATGTCTCCGGGATAGACGACCTTCAGCAGCTCGATGAAATCCTGAACATCGTCGCAATCGGCATGAAGGACCGACAGCCACTGAATTCCCGGACCGGCCAGTGTCTCTTTGACTTTCTCGACGAGGAATGCAAGGGCCTTGCTGCGAGTCCTCTGTTTGCCGCCCTCTTGAACAACGCCGTCTCGAACCTCGATGATCGGTTTGATGGAAAGGACCGTTCCGAGCATTGCCTTCGCACCGCCGATTCGTCCGCCCTTCTTCAGATTTTCAAGGGTGTCGAGTGCTCCCCAGAGTTTGCAGCGACGGCTCAAGTCGTGGGCGAGTGTCTCGACTGCATCGAGCGATTCTCCTTTGCGAGCTGCTTCGGCACAGGCGACAACGATGGCACCGAGGCCCATCGAAACCGTTTGGCTGTCGACGACACGGACGTCCACCTTGGATTTCATGGATTCGACAGCAACTTCAGCGCTTTGCAGGGTGCCCGACAAGGCTCCCGACAGGTTGATCACGAGGACCCCAGTGGCACCCTCACCGACAACCTTGGCGATTGCCTGTTCGAAACGACCCGGGGAAGGGGCGGCCGTCGACGGAAGGTCCTCGACGATCGAGCAGCGCTTCCAGAACTCCGCTGTCGAGAGCTGCTCGCGATCGACCAGTTCATCGTCTCCGAATCGGATGAACAAGGGGACGATTTCGATTCCGAGATCTCGCACGACTGAGTCGGGAAGGTCACAGGAACTGTCGGTGATGATGCGAACGGTCGAGTTGGCCACGAAGAAACCTTAGTCGTCGATATCCGAGCCATGTTCACACTGATAACCGTGCACGCCGATCATCGATCAGGCTCCCGTGGAACCCGAATCACTCGACGAGTTCGAGTTCCGTTGCCGCTTGACGGCGCCGGTACTGCCGTCGCAAGTGGTTCGCCCACCAGGAGACCAAGAACAGCAGAGCAATTCCGGTCACGAGTTGGCCGAGACCGGCGATTGCATTGACCCGAGCGGTGAGTGTGGACGGCGGACCGAGAAGCACGTCACCCGCAGGTGTGAGCAATTGAAGCGAGACCGGAAAACGACCGTTGCTGCGTGCACTGACTGCGAATTCGACCGACGTCGAGGTTCGAGCCGGCAGCGAGACGATCTTGTCACCTTCGGGAAGGCGGAGTTTCGAACTTCGGAGCCGAACGAGAACTTCCAGATCAGTGGGACCGTCGTTACGAATCGAAAATCGAATCGGACTGTCCCTGCCACCGAGGGTGAACGTTGTCGAAGCAGGAGGGATGATGTCTGCTGCGACATCTTGGACTTGTCGGCGGACTTCCTCCGTCAAATCTTGCCGTGCTCTCGCGGAGAGCCGATTGTCAGGAAGAACATCCACCACTCGCTGCCAGGCTCGAACGCGTTCGTCTGTTCTCGGAAGGGCCGAAGCGAAAGCATCGACGGTGGATTCGATGCTTTGGACGGTGGCGCCGAGGACTGCGCTTGCCGGATACGAACTCGGCTCGTCCAGCAAGGCCGTCAGAGTGAAGCGTTCCGCGGGCTCGGTTCCGAACATCAGCATCAGTGCTTCATCGAGATTCGTGAAGTCGAATCGGGAATCGCGCGACACGACATCGAACAGGGCTTCGACCATTTTCG
Source organism: Ilumatobacteraceae bacterium (assembly GCA_044233375.1). Taxonomy (GTDB): domain Bacteria; phylum Actinomycetota; class Acidimicrobiia; order Acidimicrobiales; family Ilumatobacteraceae; genus Casp-actino8. The sequence continues at coordinate 2,946 of JBIIKC010000016.1, read as the reverse complement.
GTGACGGCAGATCACCTGTTGTCGTGGACAGGACCAACGCACGGGAATCGGCAGAGTCGCCCCCGCTCGATGTTTCGGAGAACAGCACTTTGAGCTCGGCGAGAACGTGCTGAGCCACGAGTTGTTCGCCGCCCACCGGGTGTGACGAACCCGCTTCGAGAGCGGAGGCCAAGTCGGTGTCTGCAACTGCTGCCATCATCGAGCCTTCATCGGAGTATCGAAGTTCGACGAGACGCGTCGCATCGACGCGATTTGTGTCGAAGCCTTCGATTCCGGCTGCCTCCCCTGTGAGAACCAGTGTGCGAAAACCGAGATCTGCGAGAAAGCGAGCACCGCCGGTTGACAAAGGCTTCGAAACCAACCACGAACGTCGAACGGTGTCGCGAGCAGGAAAGAGCGACGCAAGAGTCGACTCGCCGAGCCTCAACTGCCTCGTAAAGATGTCCGACAGCCCGTGACGGTCGGCATCGGTCGGATCCATACTCACATAGGTGGTGGACATCACGTCGAAGGTCGCGGCGCGTTGGAGTCGAATGAGCAACTCTTGGTCAGCAGGCGACGATCGAGCGAACGCATCGAGGAATTCGGGTTGAAGTGCGATGCTGGCGGGCAGAACGGGCCGACGTTCGAGGAGAGCGGTCCATTCGGTCAACAACTTCCGCGCCTGGTCCGTGATTGCGCTCATCTCGTCGGTGAGATGGGAGTTGACAACAGGACTGACTCGACCGACGAGGGCGAGATTGATCGGCGCATCGGCAGTCGGGGAAATGGTGTTCGGCTCGAGTCGCTCGATGAAGCTGATCAATCGAAGAACGCGCTCACTCGACTTCTCGATGTCGATCGTGAGCGGATAGATGCCCGTAGCCGACATCTGTAGTGCATCATTCGATCTCACGCCGATCTCCGTACGGACCGTGAGATCGATACGCCCGGATTCTGTGAAGGCGGACCCGTCGACCAGGTCGGCCAACGAAAAGCTCACAGCGTCGATGATCTGGGGCAGATCGCCGCCAACTGCAGAGCGGACTTCCTCGCGTGTCGACACCGGTCGATGAGAGGTGAGAACGAGTCGCATATCGGCGTCGATCGAGTCGAGAAGTACTTCCGACATCTGAAGTGACATCGAGAAGAACGAACCTTCCGTTCCGCTGACGAAGGAACTTTGAGACAAGAGCGTCACAGCGGGCCTCTGGAGACCCGCGTCGACGTCGTGTTCGCCCATCGTGAGAACTCCCGTGCAGAGACTCACGGCAAGGACGAAGACGCCGAAGATCCTTCTGACCGGAGAGCGCTTCGTCACGGGTTCATTCTTGTCGAAGATTCTCCCCCGGCAGGCTTGTCGATCAGGCCGATTCCTGAGCTCTGTTCGACCACTCGAGAACTTGCAAATGTTGGTCGACTTCGCGGAATCCCCAACGACCGTACAGAGCGAGCGCCCGATCGTTGTCGAGATGGGTGTTGACCAGGATCGAATCGACACGATGGCGAGCGAGCCAATTCAGCCCGTCCTGAAGCAATGCCGACCCGACCCCCAATCCCTCGTAACTCGGATCGACGGCGAGCCGTTGGATGAATCCTGTTGTGGCACTTCGCCCCGTCACCATGTATCCCACAGGTTGATCGTCTGCTGCGACCGCCAGACGAATGTGATGGTGGGGAGTCGCGAGGCATGCCTCGCGAATACTGGGGGCGTCCATGTCCCAATCAGGTTCGAATGCGCGAGAGTCGATATCGGCTGCCAGTTGCATGGAGCGCAGGGATCGCAACTGTCGGAGTTCGTACATCGGCGTGCGCATCTTTCGCAGTCGGGTGATCGCCGCAGGATCGTCGAGTTCGAGCAGTGCGAGACGTTGAATCTCGTGAAAGCCGACATCCAAGAACACGCGGGCGACGTGGGCGGAGATCGCTCCGGTACGAATGGTGTCGAATCCGCTCGCTCGAATCGTTCGAACCCAGTCCTTCAAACCGGATGCCGAAGGTCCAAGAGTGTGATCGGACAGAATCAGATGGGCGATATCCGATCGACCCGGCCAGGTGCGGATCCGCGCGGAAATGGCTCCATCGAGGAGAATGCGCAGGGGACCGCCACTGCGGCGATGCAACAGCCCAGTGATCACGCCCTCGACGGTAGCGTTCCGAGAGGTGACGATTCTCTTCGCTACTCACGAGGCGTATCTCGATCATCTCGTCGGTCCATCCCACCCCGAGCGCCCCGAACGATTGGGCGCTGTCATCGACGGGACCCGAATCGCCGACTTGTCCGAGGCACTCACACCCGTGAACGTGCGTCCTGCGACCGTCGAACAACTTCTACGGGTTCACACGAACGAGCATGTGGAAAGAATCCGAGATGTCGTACACCGAGGCGGTGGCCGGCTCGACGAGGACACGGTTGCATCTGCTGAGTCGTGGAATGCGGCGCTTCTTGCAGCAGGCGCTGGTCTCACAGTGATCGATCTCCTCGCAACCGGCAGCGATCGAGCAGCGTTCTGTGCTGTGCGCCCTCCTGGACATCACGCCACACGTACGAACGCCATGGGATTCTGCCTTTTCTCCAACGTGGCAGTCGCCGCCGCGGAATTGGCCGAGCGGGGTGAGCGTGTTCTGATCGTCGACTTCGACGCACACCATGGGAACGGAACCCAAGATGTCTTCTACGAGGACGATCGCGTGTTGTTCGTGTCGTTGCACCAGTGGCCGCTGTATCCCGGATCGGGATGGTTCGACGAGAACGGAGCAAACGCAGGTTTCGGGTCGACGATCAACATCCCGTTGCCACCCGGTACAGCAGGGGATGCCTATCTCGCAGCCTTCGATGAGATCGTGGTGCCAGCGGCTGAGAAATTCCGTCCGACGTGGCTCATTGTGTCTGCCGGTTTCGATGCGCACCGCAGCGACCCGTTGACCCAGATGGGACTCTCTGCAGGGGACTATCCCCGGATGATG
>JBIIKC010000313.1:0-2561 GCA_044233375.1 Ilumatobacteraceae bacterium | reverse complement strand
TCGCGATTCGGGTCACAGCGCCCATCTCGAGAATCCGATGGGCACTGCAGACGCAATCAGTTCGTTTCTGAGCATTCTCTCCTGAGACTGCCGTCGCTCAGGAACCTCCGAGGCCGCCGGCAACGATGACCACGTACGCCACGACATCGAAAATGCCTAGGATCAAGCCAGCCAGAGCAATGCCGTCTCCCTTGTATTTCAACGGATCCAGACGAATGGCGTTACGTGCTTGGTAGCCGAGGAAGATGGCAACCACACCGAGCACAATGCCGAAGAACAACAGTCCCACAACCGCGCACACGAGTGAGGCGACAGCCCGAGGGTGGTTCGTCTGCGAACTCGGCAATGGCGGAGGAGGGATCGACGACATACCCGAACGCTAACCGCCGACCGCCAAGCCTGCGCAGAGGAGCACCCCGAAAATCAGTTGCGATCTCCCGGTTGCTTCGAGAACGGGAATCAGAGCACGACCCTCTGCGCCTTCCATCACGGAGCGAACAGGTCGAATCGTGAACGGAATCGTCAACACGACGAGAAGGCACCAAAGAGTTCGAACAGCAAGGATCGCTCCCAGCACGAGTGCCGTGACCACGAGAACTCCGTAGAAGACTCGTGTGGTTCGGTCGCCGAGGCGAACGGCCAGCGTTCGCTTACCTGAAAGGGTGTCCGTCGGAATGTCACGCAGATTGTTGACCACCAACAATGCGCACGCCCAACACCCGACTGCAGAACCAGCAATCCACGAGTCCACGAGAAGGCGGCCCATGATCACGAACGTCGTACCAACGGTTGCAACGAGACCGAAGAAGACGAAGACGAAGACCTCGCCGAGACCGAGATACCCGTACGGGTTCGGACCTCCGGTGTAGAACCATCCCGCTGCGATTGCAGCCACACCAACGAGGATCAACCACGGCGTCGTGACGATGGCAAGAACCAAACCCGCAACAGCGGCTCCCCCGAAGCTGATGAGCGCCGCACGTTTGACCGCCCGAGGCTTGGCAAGACCGCTCGCCACGAGCCGCTGGGGTCCGACACGCACGTCATCGGTCCCGCGCACCCCATCGCTGTAATCGTTGGCGAAGTTGACACCGATCTGGAGAGCCGCACTGACGACCAGCGCCAAAACGGCTCTCCACCACTGTGCTCCTCCTTGGCCGATACACAACGCGGTTCCTACCGCCACTGGGACGACTGCAGCAGGAAGGGTGCGCGGCCTCGACCCCAGGACCCAACGATTCACCGTCCCACCGTACCCTCCAACCTGGATCTCAACTAAGTTGCCTGCCGACGCCCCTCGTCGGGAAGGGCGCACAAGATCACGATCGTCGCCCAGACGATTTTGGATCGGGCGGAGGTACTCAGTGAACACTTCGACAACATCCCCAACGTCCGAGGACGCCAACGCCGTCTGGGCTCAGTCCGCTCGTCGCCTGGCCGAATTGATCGCAGACCGCACGGTTTCGAGCACCGAGGTCGTCCGTGCCCACCTCGACCGTATCGAACAGGTGAACCCCGACCTGAACGCCATCGTTCGTCGAATGGATGAGACTGCGCTCGACCTTGCGGCCCAGGCAGATCGCGATCTGGCGGCCGGACGGATCCATGGCCCATTGCATGGCGTGCCGTTCACTGTGAAAGAGAACATCGACGTCGCCGGCACTCCCACGACGAATTCCCTTGTGGCTCTCGCAGAGGCGATGGCTCATCGCGATGCTCCGGTTGTCGAACGCATGCGATCAGCTGGTGGCATCCCGATCGGTCGTACGAACCTTCCGGAAATGGGACTTCGGATCCACACCGACTCCGCGCTGCACGGATTGACACGCAATCCGTGGAATTCCACGCGCACTGCCGGCGGTAGCAGCGGCGGCGAGGCCTCGGCGATCGCTGCTGGCATGTCTCCCATCGGACTCGGCAATGACATCGGCGGATCGCTGCGAAATCCTGCACATTGCTGCGGTGTTGCATCGATCAAACCCACCGCTGGAGTGATTCCCTGGGCTACCGACATCCCGCCCACCTCTCTCGGGTTGGCATCACAGTTGATGCTCGTCGAAGGAGTTCTCGCCCGTCGAGTGTCCGATGTTCGTATGGGTTTCGAAATCGTGCGCGGTGCCCATGTGCGTGACCCATTCTCGGTGAATGCACATCTCGGTGACATCGATCGATCGAAGCCGCTTCGTATCGCCCTCTGCCCTTCCTTTCCCGCTGGACGGACGGACCCCGGAATCGCCGACGTCGTGCGTAGAGCAGGAGAAGTACTGGACGACCTCGGACATCATGTCGAGGAGGCGGCTCCTCCGGACGTCGAACAGGCAGTCGGTCTCTGGTCTTCCGTCCTCAACGCCGAGCTCGCAGTCATGCGCGACCTCTTGCGGACCGTGATGAGCGAGGAATCGTTCCGCTTCCTCGAGTTCGGACAGCAAGAGTTCCCCGATGTGGATCAGACCGAACTCGTGCTCATGCACGGACGACGTTTTGCTCTCGCAGCGCAATGGAGCCAATGGTTCGACGAGTTCGATGTGATGATCAGCCCGACCTGGGCCCTTCCTGCCTTC
>JBIIKC010000265.1:0-2959 GCA_044233375.1 Ilumatobacteraceae bacterium | reverse complement strand
CGGTGCAGATCAGTCGATAAGCACCTCCACCGACGTCGCCCAATGTGAGACCCGCGAACGTTTTCCCCGTTCCGGGCGGTCCGTAGAGGATGAGGCGGTCGACGCCAGCGGCGAGAGCGTCAGTGGCATCTTGCCAACACCCTGGGAGCACACTGTCAGATGTGCAGTCGTTGTCGAATGCCCGTGAGTCGGTCGACACGTCATTTATCCTTTCCACGAGGGCACGGGAGTCGTGTGGCTCGTGCATCGGTGTGGGTCGAGCCGATTCGTCATCGGTGAAGCGAGCCGACGCACGGTGGCACGGTGTTCGGCGACAAGGGGTGAGATGGTCACGAAGTTGAGAGGCAACGGAGTCACCATCGTGTCGTCGCCGTTCCTCGGTCCGCTGACCGACGCTCTCGCATCACGGCTTGCGTTGCCGCCAGCGGATCCGTTTGCAAGCGAACTCGTCGTCGTACCGAATGTTGGGGTGCGTGATTGGCTGCAACGCGAACTGAGCTCTCGCCTCTCGAGCAGGGAGAGTGGAGAGAGTTCAGGAATCGTCGCCAACATCCGATTCATGTTCGTCCAGCAATTCCTGGACGCCGTCTTCACGGCCAGCAATCTGTCGAGTATCGAAGATTGGGACATCGAGCACCTGACGTGGTCGGTGCATCGAGCGATCGACTCCGTCGGCCGCTCGGTCGTTCCGGGGGCTTCGATGAAACCTCTGACCGTTGCGCGTGTCGTTGCCGATCTTTTCGACCGATACGGCGTTCACCGTCCATCGATGCTTCGTTACTGGGCTCGAGGACGCGCAGTGGATGCGGTGGAACCGCTTCAGGAGCTTCCCGAACATCTTCGGTGGCAGCCACGTCTGTACGCCGAAGTGTGTCGACTGATCGGAAACGAAAGCCCCTCGGATCGCCTGGCCGCGTTGACGCAAAGCATTCGTGACCAAGGCATAGCCGAGATCGTTCCCGAACGAATCGCTCTCTTCGGATTTGTCACGGTGAACTCGACAGTTCGATCCGTCGTCGAAGCCATGGGAACTGCTCGCGAGTGCAACATCTTCCTCGTACACCCCGCCCGGACGCAAGAGCGCGGGTCTCTGAGCGCGATGGACCGACTCGAAACTCGTGATCATCGAACTGTTGAGATCACGGGCAATCCACTTCTTGCACGGTGGGGAAGGTCCGCTCTCGAAACGCGCAACGTTCTAACGGGAGAGTGGGCGCCGGTCGATTCACCTGACGAAGTTGCGAATCACGACCTGGACCGACTTCGACATGCGATCGTCGACGATCGCCCGATGATCTTGCGACCGATTGCCGACCGCATGCACCTCTTGGATGAGAGCGACGGGTCCTTGCAGATTCATTCCTGCCATGGGCGAGTGCGCCAAGTCGAAGTACTGCGCGATGCTCTACTCCATCTCCTTGCTGATGATCCCACGTTGACTCTCGGTGACATTTCCATTCAATGTCCCGATCTCGTCTCGTTCGCTCCGATCATTCCCGCAATTTTCCGATCAGGGCAGCCGCGATCCGACGCGACAGCGCCACCGCTGGACGTGAGCATCGCCGATCGTTCGTTGTCCGGAGAGAATCCCTACCTCGATGCCTTCTGGGCACTCCTGGACCTCGCAGGGTCACGTTGTGGCGTTGCTGACGTCCTCTCGACTCTGGCCGTACCACCCATTCAGCGACGTTTCGACGTCGACGAGGAAGTTCTCGGACGACTGGCCGACTGGGTCGACTCGTTGAATGTTCGATTCGGTCTCGACATCGAACATCGTCGCAAATGGAACTTGCCCGACTCGATCGGAATGGGAACATGGGACTCGGCACTCGATCGACGGTTCATGGGGCTTGCGGTGCCAGCCGAAGAGCTCTTCGTAGGTCCGGGGGGAGTCGTTCCGCACGATGACACATCGGTCACTGACGCTCCGATGCTCGCACGCGTGGGAGATTTTCTGGCTCTCGTTCGGCGCCTGGTCGACCGAATCGACTCCGCACATTCCGTGCGTGATTGGTCGGACATTCTCACGTCGATTCTCGATGACTTCTTCGACGATTCCGAAGCGAGTGACATTCATTGCCGGGTATTGGTCGATGCGATCGATCGGCTCATCAGTGCTGCAGATCGCGCCCATGCGGCAGATCAGGACATGTTCGCATTCGACGAGATCAAGATGATCCTCGACGATCTGATCACCTCGGCGGGCGGACGTCCGCGCTTTCGTTCGGGAGCGATCACCGTAACCGACATGCTTCCGCAGCAAGGGGTTCCCTACCGAGTGATCGCCGTGCTCGGGGTGAACGAAGCCATGTTCGCAACCGCTGGATCGCGTGGTGACGACGTGTTGTCGTTGCGTCCCTGTGTCGGCGATCCGATGCCAAGTGTGTCCGGACGACTTCAGCTCCTCAACGTTCTCCTCGCCGCAGAGGACGCTGTCATCATCACCTGCGATGGTGCCGACATCAACAACAACAAGCCAATCCCACTTCCGGTGCCGATTCAGGAGTTGCTGGAGGCAATGGCTGTCGTGCGCGAGCAGGAGGAAACGAGCGGCAACGTGCGGGTGTTCGTTCGACATCCGCGACAGAGCTTTTCATCGCGAGCGCTCATTCCTGGTTCTTTTCGATCGGATCGATCGTTCACGTTCGACCCCGTGGCTCTCGACATGTACGCACGTCGCCACCGAGACCCTGAACCAGTCCTTGGTGGACGCATTTCGCGGCCGGTCGGCAGTGGCGTGCCGCTGCGGGTGACTGCAGATCAACTACGTCGAGTCATGGTGAAACCAGCTGACTTCTTCGTGCGCGACCTCTTGGGAATGAGGCTCCCGTCGACGGATTCGGGAACGTCCCATGATTTCATCGAGTTCTGGCCGAGCAACCTCGATGTATCGAGCACTGGCCGCCGGTTGCTCGACGGAGTATTGCGATCGACCGCCAAGCCGGAAGAGGAAATCCAA
>JBIIKC010000264.1:0-2963 GCA_044233375.1 Ilumatobacteraceae bacterium | reverse complement strand
CGATGGAACACCGCGTAAAGTTCTCGACGTCGGCCGTTTGCGCAATCTCGGCTGGTCACCGTCGTACGATCTCGACCGCGGAATCCGTGAAACGTACGAGTGGTTCCTCAGTTCACCTGACGCTCGTGGCCGATCCAGTACGGCTCGCGCAGTTTGAATTTCTGAAGTTTGCCCGTCGCGGTGCGAGCAAGCTCGTCACGGAACTCCACTTTTTTCGGGCATTTGTATCCGGCGAGTTTGCCCTTCACATACGTGATCAACTCGTCCTCGGTGAGAGACGAACCTGGTGTCTTGACCACGAGAGCGGTCACCAGTTCACCCCACTTGTCATCGGGGATTCCGATCACGGCCACTTCGGACACATCGGGGTGGCTGAAGACTGCATCTTCGACCTCGATCGACGACACGTTCTCGCCACCGGAGATGATGACGTCCTTCTTGCGGTCGCTGATCGTGAGGTGTGCTTCGTCGTCGATGAAACCACCGTCACCGGTGTGGAACCACGTCACGCTCTTCGGGTCGTCGGCGACGTCGTCGCTCGATTTCCGGATCGCATCGGCTGTGGCATCAGGCTGGCTCCAATAGCCCTCCATGACGACATTGCCGCGGGCGAGCACCTCACCTTGGGATGACACCCGAATCTGGACACCGAGTGCAGGGGCGCCCGCTCGAGACAACTTGGCGGCACGCTCTGCAGGCGACAAGTCGTCGTATTCGGCGCGTGTGCGGTTCATCGTCAGGAATGGCGACGTCTCGGTGAGCCCATACAGCTGGACGAACTCCCAGCCGAGTTCGGTCTCCATGCGTTCGATCGTGCGTGTCGGGGGAGGTGCGCCCGCCACGACCATCCGCACTCGATCCCGTCCGGGAATCGGTCCGTTCCAGTTCGCCGCTGCATCGAGAACCGCATTGACCACGGCAGGCGCGCCACACAGCAGAGTCACGCCGTGTTCGTCGATGCGTCGCAAGATCTCGGCACCGTCGACTTTGCGCAAGATGACGTGGCGCCCTCCCATACCCGTCACTCCGTACACCATGCCCCAACCGTTGCAGTGGAACTGCGGCAGCGTGTGCAGGTAGACGTCGCGATCGTTCACCCCCATCTGCCAGCCGAAGGTTGCGGCATTCAGCCACAGATTTCGGTGAGTCAGTTGGACACCTTTGGGGCGCGCGGTCGTGCCACTCGTGTAGTTGATGGTCGCAGTCGCCGTTTCGTCGGGATCCCAGTGACGGGGCTCGACTCCGAAACGAAGCAATGCCGCATCCGCATCTTTGCCGATCACAAATTTGTGCTCGCACTCGACCGAGGACATGGCGTCTTCGAGTTCGGGGTCGACGAGAAGGACTCGGGCACCACTGTGTTCGATGATGTACTTCACTTCTTCGGCGACGAGGCGGAAGTTGATCGGCACGAGAATGCGACCGGATCCGGACACACCGAAGAAGTGGGTGAGCAGTCGTGCCGAATTGTGCGACACCATCGCAACCCGCTCGCCGACGCCGATTCCGAGGGCATCGAGGCCCGCAGCGATTGCTCGTGATCGGTCGCCCATTTCGCGATAGGTGAAACTGCCCCACGATTCGGCGGGCTGATCGGGTTCGTCCACGACGGCGATGCGGTCGGGATAGAGCAGTTCGGCGCGGCGGAGATGATCGTTGATCGTCAGTGGGACGTGCATGCGCCAAGGGTAGGCACGCGACTTCACGAGGTGCGCTCTCGGAACCCCGAGGTTCTGGATCGGAGATCCGAAAGGAGGCATCCGAGGCCGATCTCGTCAAGATGTCCGGCTGGATAAATACGACCAAAATGGTAGGAATTAGGATTCATGACCACTAAGGTCGGGAATTCATATCGCTCGAACTATCAATATCGCCTGAACAAAGGGAGTTTTACCATGTCGCTCGTACTCATCGAACTCGAACCAGCTGCCAACACCTCTGTTGGGGACGTCTCGAACATCTTGCGCATCGTCGAAAGTGCTTTCGCTCAGCGAGGAGGTGAGTTCATCGAGGCCCAGGTCACGGGTTCTCGGGATCGGATCTTCGCAATCGTCGAGGGGGCGACGGTCGATGGGGCACGTTCCGCACTCGAGGAGTCGGGGCTGGAGATCGACGATGTGGCAGCGGTGCGTCTCGTCGGTGCCGACCTCGATGTGATCAAGGCTTCGCGGCCGGCCTCGGGCTATCTCGTCGAATGGGACCTTCCAGACGGTCTCTCGATGGATGACTATCTCGCTCGCAAGAAGGCCAAGTCGCCGTTGTATGCGCAAGTTCCCGAAACGACGTTCCAGAGGACCTACGTCCGTGAAGACATGGTGAAGTGCCTGTGCTTCTACGACGCGCCGGATGAAGATGCGGTGAGGCGGGCGCGAGACGTCGTGAGTGCTCCGATCGATCGACTCCATCACTTGGCAGATGTCCGGTCCGATGTCTGATATCTCCCTCTCCCGAGATGCAGAGGTCCTCGTCGAAGAGGTCTCCTCGATCGCAGCGGAAGTCGACTGCAATTCCGATCATGACTCTCGAATCGCGATCAGGAAGTTGGCGTCACGAGGTTTGCTCGACCTCGGTCTTCCCGGCAGTGGTGGAACGTACAGCGATCAGATCCGGGTCCTGAGCGATCTCGCCTCCGTGTGCATGACGACGGCGTTCACTGCATGGTCACACCGGATGACAGTGGAGTACCTCGTCTCTCACGGTGGCGATGACGTGCGCACCGATGATGTGCGCAATGCACGTCGAGTCGGTTCGACTGCGCTTGCCGGAACCTTTCGTGCAGCAGTGGGTGTCGCTGAGGTTCCGGTCGAAGCGCGTCTTTCAGGGTCTCGTCGCACCGCAAACGGTTTTCTCTCGTGGGCATCGAATCTCCATGACGATGCTGTGGTCGTCACAGGTGTTCAGGACGCGAATTCGGGGGATCGAAGCCTGATCGCTTTCGATATCCGAAACGAAGGAGTGGAAGT
>JBIIKC010000262.1:0-2969 GCA_044233375.1 Ilumatobacteraceae bacterium | reverse complement strand
AAGTCCCCAGACGCGAAAAGACCGGGGGCCGCATTCCTGCAACCCCCGGCCTTTCAAGGACCCTGCCTAGAAATTTCCGGATTCGTTATCTAGACGTAGTAGCCGACCACGTCCACGATGACATCCGTGAGACCCTGGTTGTTGTAGATCCTGAATGCCTTGTAGCCGGCGCAGAAGTTCGGCGAAGTGTTGCACGAGGCGCCTTCGATCTTCGCAGAGGATGTCGTGTCGTACAAAGCAACCGTCACCGAGTTCGTAATTGGTCCATGCGAAGGGATCGGATTTAGGTGGGACACGAAAGGACGACGCAATTTGTCATTGGCATTGTCACCCTCCATGTACTCGAACGGGTACACGGTGATGAACGAGTTCGCAGTGCTGTTCAGCACGGTGACGTTGATCACGACGGCAACCGGCTCATCAGTAGGATTGATGTCCCCAACATCTTCGTAAGCGTCGCCATTGGAATTCAATCGTGTGTCACAGCCGTTCAACTCAGCTCCGACGTTGAGGGCAGTGTTGCCCATCAATGGGCGAGAGGTCCCCGAAATCGTTGTGGTCAAAGGATCCGCATCGGGATCGAAGATCAAGATCAGATCATTGCGTACCAACTGATCAGCGGTCGCCACCGGATCCGTCGGTCCGATCTTGCCCATTCGCGCTCCAACTTGGGACGAAGAACGAGTGTCCAGAAGGCGACATGGCTCAATCGCCACGAACGTGTCACCAGCCGATACGCCCGCATTGGCAACAAAAATTGCGCCACCACCGAAAGACACAGCAACTGCTGCGCCAATGGCAGCCCAACGGGTCCTCATCAAGGAGCTCTTCACGGTCCTCACCGCACCTTTCAATTGTCCTCAAAAGGGGGAGGTCCTCACTTCCCCCACGAGGGCACACTAACCAGGTGCCCTAGCACATTGCTACGAAGAATCTAGGAATTTCCCAGAAAAATTTTGCCCACCTATTCGGGCCAAAGAGACCTGCGTGCAATGTGTTCACGGAACCCTCGAGCCGAATCGAAAGGTTCCATCAAGCTCTCGTGACACTCGATCGCCACACCGGCGATCAGGCGAGACACACAATTGGCTGGGGAGCAAGGAATCGAACCCTGAATAACAGATCCAGAATCTGCTGTGTTGCCAGTTACACCACTCCCCACTGGACGCTCCGAGTGTAATCGCCGAAATCCCTACCCGCACCCTGCCGACCGGCGATCAGCAGCACGGGCAGTGCGCCGTCCGGCCGCTCAGAACGAGCGATCGAAGCCGGCGTCAACCCGTGAGGAACTCGACCTGCTCGAACCCGATGATGCGACCGAGTGCCACGCCCGCTGCCTCTTCGAGATGACGCACGAGAGCCTGACTCCCCCGCACCGGACTGGTGCCGGTCGACGATGTCGTGGCGCGCAACCCCAGTTCCTCGACCATCAACCTGATGCGCAGTGAATGGAACGGATCGCTCACCAGGATCAAACGCCCGATGCCACGGCTGCGCGAAATTTCGACAACGGCTTTGATCGACTGCCACGACGATCGCCCGGTGTCCTCCGACAGGATCGCCGCATCCGGAACGCCCTTGTCGACCAGATAGCGACGTGACGACTCGGCCTCGGTGAACCGGTCCCCCGGCTGATTACCGCCAGTCACGATCACTGTCGGCGCCACACCGAACTCCCAAAGAGCGAGCGCGTGATCAAGGCGAGCTTGAAGTTGCGGAGACGGTCGCCCGTCGTATTGGGCGGCCCCCATCACGACGATGGCGTCTGCCGGTGTCACCGACTGATTGCGACCGGTCGACCACACCTGGAACAACGACACTGCGAAATAGGCAATCGCCACCAGCGACACAACTGTGACGACCCCGATGAACCGCCTCCAGCCGCCACGGCGCCACCACACGGGGGCTCGCAGGAAACGCCGGCGGGCGGTTGCGATCAGCGTGCCTCCAGGAGGCGTGTCACGCATCGGGTCGAAGGGGCGGTCGGTCATGGCGGCGGCGTCAGGACTGAGTTCTCGTGTGGGCAGCGTTCAACCTGTCGAGGGTGCGCTCCCGACCGAGGATCTCGAGAGCTTCGAAAAGCGGCGGGCCGACTGTACGGCCGGTCACGGCGACTCGCACCGGGGCCTGCGCCTTGCCGAGCTTCAGACCGTGACGGGTGCCGATCTCTTCGAGGGTGGTCTTGAGGATTTCATGATCCCACTCGCTGAGGGTTGCATAGGCATTGATGCAGTCGGCAAGGACAGCGTTGGCCTCTGCCGATGCGAATGTTTTCGCGAACGCTGCGTCGTCGATCGGCGCTGCGTCGAGGAACAGGAAGTCGACGAGAGCGACGATCTCTGGCAGCACCACGAGGCGCGTCTGAGCGAGCGGAGCAATCGCACGGAACATGCCCTCGTCGAACTGGCTCGAGGTCCATGGAACGTCCGGGCTGGTGAGGAACGGGGCGCACGCTGCGATGAACTCGTCGAGCGACATGGCGCGGATGTATTCGCCATTGAACGCCGCCAACTTCTTGAGATCGAAGAACGCCGGTGAATGGCTCACGTCTTCGAGACGGAACTCGTCCTGAATCTGCTGCCACGGCACGATCTCGGTGTCGCCCCGAGGTGCCCAGCCGAGAGTCATCAGATAGTTGACCATTGCATCGGCGAGATAGCCCTCGTCGCGGAACTGCTCGAGCGCCACCTTGTCACGGCGCTTCGACAACTTCTTGCGCTGTTCGTTGACGAGCACCGGCACATGCGCCCACGTCGGCGGAGTGTGGCCGAGGGCTTCCCACAGCATCTGCTGCTTCGGGGTGTTCGGCAGGTGTTCTTCTGCACGCACGACATGCGAGACCAGCATCGCCACATCGTCGACGACATTCGCGAGCAGGAACATCGGCGAGCCGTTGCCGCGCAACAACACGAAATCCTCGATGGTGTCGTTGGCGAATTCGACTCGTCCGCGCACGAGATCCTCGACGA
>JBIIKC010000260.1:0-2999 GCA_044233375.1 Ilumatobacteraceae bacterium | reverse complement strand
AGGCAGCCCCCAAGAAGGCTGCGAAGAAAGTCGCTGCGAAGAAGCCGGCAAAGAAGGTAGTGAAGAAGGCAGTCGCGAAGAAGGCGACGAAAAAAGTTGCTGCCAAGAAGGTGGCTGCGAAGAAGGCTCCGGCCGGCCGGTCGGCCGCCCGCAAGCCGGCAAAAAAGCGCTGAAATCACGCAGAAATGGGGGTTGAATCCCGGTCACCCGGGACTCGACCCCTCACAGATGTCGATCGTGTCGCCCGAGGGAGCCTTGCGCGCGTGGTCCAATCCATGGTGTGACCGGTATGAACCGGTAGTTTCTCGGTCGTGAACGCATTCATTACTTCCATCAAGCGCGCCGTGAACAAGAACAAGGCTGCCAAGCCCGTTGCCACGGCTGTTCCCGTCAAGACCGCATCGGCTTCTCCGGCCAAGAAGGCGCCTGCGAAGAAGGCACCGGCCAAGAAGGCACCGGCCAAGAAGGCTCCGGCCAAGAAGGCACCTGCGAAGAAGGCTCCGGCCAAGAAGGCGCCAGCGAAGAAGGCGCCAGCGAAGAAGGCACCTGCGAAGAAGGCGCCAGCGAAGAAGGCGCCTGCGAAGAAGGCTCCGGCCAAGAAGTCGACTGCCAAGAAGAAGTAGTTCATGGCCGGCGCAATCATTTTGGTGATCGCGCTGCTCTCTTTCCCGATCGTCGTCGGGATGTCCATGGCTGGTCTTGCCGCTCTCATCGGGCAGACGCTGTGGAAGGACGGAGAGATCCGTCACGAGGGCAGCGAGCTCATCGACCTCAACACTTGAGTTCCACACAATCCGCTGACTTGCTCGTGCGCAATGCACGGCTGGTCGCGACCGTCGACGACTCACGTCGCGAGATCCCTGGTGGTTGGGTCGCAATCACCGGTGGGCTGATCAGTGGGATCGGAGCTTCCACCGATACCGAGCCCCAGGCAAAGACGGTGATCGACGCGACCGATTGTCTCGTGACTCCGGGGCTCGTCAACACCCACCACCACATCTACCAGAACTTGACGCGGGCATTCCCGCCGATGACCGACAAACCGCTGTTCGGTTGGCTGCAGTCTCTGTACCCCTTGTGGCGGGCGATCGACGAAGAAGCTGTTTTCACGAGCGCATATGTCGGGCTCGCCGAACTCGCGTTGTCCGGGTGCACGACGAGCACAGACCACCTGTATCTCCACCCCCACGGGGCTGGAGATCTGCTCTCCGCCGAGATCACAGCGGCTCGGGACCTCGGCATGCGGTTCCACCCGACGCGCGGATCGATGTCGTTGTCGATGAAAGACGGCGGTCTTCCACCTGACGACGTCGTGTCGACGGACGACGAGATCCTGGCCGCGAGCGAGGCTGCAGTTCATCGCCACCACGATCGGTCTCACGGCGCGATGGTTCGTATCGCCCTCGCGCCTTGTTCACCGTTCAGCGTCACCGAACAGTTGATGGTGCAGTCGGCCGAACTCGCTGAAAAGCTCGACGTGCGTCTGCACACGCATTTCGCAGAAAACGCCGAAGACGACGATTTCTCACTCGCAACGTTCGGATGCCGGCCAATGGAGTATCTCGAGCGGACCGGTTGGTGCACTGATCGAACCTGGGTTGCGCACTGCGTCATGCCGAATCCCGATGAAGTCATCCGACTCGGAAAGGCTCGCATCGGAGTGGCTCATTGCCCGAGCAGCAATTTGATCCTGGCGTCGGGAATCTCACCCGTCGTCGATCTTCGGGCTGCTGGCGCACAAGTCGGCCTCGGTGTCGACGGCTCGTCATCTGCGGATTCGGCATCGTTGTGGCTCGAGGCTCGCCAAGCGATGTTGCTCGCAAAACTCCGCAATGGTGCGTCCGCAGGGACAGCGCGCATGGCTCTCGAAATGGGAACCCGCGGAGGCGCAGGGTGTCTCGGACGTGAGGGCGAGATCGGCCAGATCACGATCGGCGCAGTTGGTGACCTTGCGGTGTGGTCGCTCACGGGACCTTCGTTCGCGGGAGCAGTCGCTGATCCGATCGAAGCCTGGTTGCGCTGCGGTCCGATCGGCGCTCGAGACACGATTGTGCACGGTCGCCCAGTCGTGCGAAACGGTCACATCGTCGACAGCAAACTCGATGAGCGTCTCGCTGATCACGCCCGCATCAGTCGGCGGATTCAGCAGCTGTCTGCGTAATTGCCAGCGGATCATGACGAATCGAGCGATATCGCGCCTACCTGCAGCGGTGCTGTGGGACATGGACGGCACGATCGTCGACACCGAACCGTATTGGATCGATGCCGAATACGACATCGTCGAAGCTCATGGCGGCACGTGGAGTCATGAGCACGCAAAAGCGCTCGTCGGATCGGATCTCCTCGATTCCGGTGCGTACATCCGTGAACACGGTGGAGTGGACCGAGAGCCGGTCGAGATCGTCGAGATGTTGCTCGATCGAGTGGTGGCGCGCATTCAAGTCGAGGTGCCGTGGCGCCCGGGCGCCCGCGAACTGCTCGCCGACCTTCGCAGTGTCGGTGTCCCGACGGCACTCGTGACCATGTCGTGGCGCCGGTTCGCCGATGAAGTTGTGCGATGTCTTCCCGAGGGAAGTTTCGACGCCGTCGTCGTCGGCGACGACGTGCAGTTCGGTAAACCGCATCCCGAGCCCTATCTCACAGGCGCCCGGTTGCTCGGGGTCGATCCCGAGCATTGTCTCGCAATCGAAGATTCTCCGACTGGAGTGAGATCAGCAATCGATGCGGGATGTCGTGTGCTCGGCGTTCCCCATGTGGTCGATATCCCCATGTTCGACGACAGTGAGAATCGACTCACACTCGCTCGAACTCTCGACGGCATGAGCGTTCAATCGCTGCGTGAACTGTTCGGGTGACGACACGTCAGCCCCAGCGAGACTGGCCGAATCGGTAGCCGACGCTGCGCACCGTCTGGATCAGGTTCGCGTGCTCTTCGCCCAGCTTCGCCCTCAGACGTCGGATGTGCACGTCGACTGTTCGGGCGCCGCCGTAGTAGTCGT
>JBIIKC010000259.1:0-3001 GCA_044233375.1 Ilumatobacteraceae bacterium | reverse complement strand
GGAGCCAATGCCATCAACATGGTTGTCGACCGAGACATCGACGCCTTGATGGAACGCACACGCACCCGACCTCTCGTCACCGGACTGATCTCACCGCGTGCTGCGCTGGTGTTCGCCGTCGGCCTCGAAATCGCCGCCTTTGCAATCCTGTGGGTCGGCGCGAACCTGCTGTCTGCGTTTCTTGCTCTCAGCGCAACGTTGTTCTACGTGTTCGTGTACACACTGTGGCTGAAGCGCACGAGTCGCCAGAACATCGTGATCGGGGGCGCTGCGGGCGCCGTCCCAGTTCTCGTGGGTTGGGCGGCAGTGCAGAACTCGCTCGACTGGGAGCCGGTGATCCTGTTCGTCGCGATTTTCTTGTGGACCCCGCCCCACTTCTGGGCGCTTGCCATTCGCCATGCGGACGACTACCGCTCGGCAAACGTCCCGATGCTCCCCACGGTGGCATCGATGGGAGAAACGATCCGCCAGATGACCGTCTACACGGTCTTGTTGACAGCCTGCACCTTGATTCTGGGTCCGGTCGGCGGTCTCGGAGTCATTTATATGACTGCGGCGGCGGTTCTCGGAGTGGGATTCCTCGCCAGCGTGGTGATGCTCGGCCGCAATCCGTCTCCAGGTCGGTCGATGAGGGTCTTCGCCTTCTCGATCACCTATGTGACCGTCCTGTTCGTGGCCATGGCGGTGGACGTTCTGGTCGGCAGCGGCTCCTGACGGACAACCGGGGCGCATCCTTGTGCGCTTGGGATCTTCCGGGATTTCGGTCGGTCCTGATGTCAGGGGATAATGTCGGAAACGGAAATTGTTCTGTGACCCTCGAGGAGTCCGTCTCCTCTCGTTGCGCGTGAAGCGAGCCATTTCGAATGACATCAATTGATACGCACCACGCTGCCGAAGTGTCAGCGCCGACTCCAGCCATCGCCACATGGCTGACTTCTGCCGATCACAAGATCGTCGGACGTCTGCACATCGGTGCTGGACTGACCGGCCTCGTCTCCGGTCTCATCGTTGCCGTGCTCGTTGCATTCGAACGCATCGACGCCAACGGCTACCAGATCTTGGACGAAGGCGCAGCAACGCAAGCTCTTGCCCTTGCTCGCAACCTGCTGACCTTCGGCGGAGTCTTGCCGCTGATGTTGGGCCTGGCCGTTGCAGTTCTTCCTCTGCAGATCGGCTCGAGGTCGTTGTCGTTTCCACGTCTCGCTGCGAGCGGCTTCTGGTTGTGGCTGACGGGTCTCGGTCTGATGATCGCGTCGATTTTCGGCAACGGCGGTCCTGGCGGCGGAAACTCCGATCTCGTCGATCTCTACCTGGCTTCGTTCGTCGTGATGTTGATCGGTGTGGTGATGACTGCGACGTCCATCACCGTGACGGCCATGACCTCACGAGCCCCTGGTATGGGCTTGTTGCGTGCGCCGCTGTTCTCGTGGTCCTCGCTCGTCACCGCAGCAAGCTTGCTCGTGACTGTGCCCGTCCTCATCGGCACGACCGTGTACGTCTACGTCGATCACCGGTATGCCCGCTTGGGTTTCGGGGGCAACAAGGGCGTGAACGAATGGATCGGCTGGGCGACATCGCAGCCCTTCACGTATCTGCTGGCGATCCCTGCGCTCGGCATCGCTCTCGATGCCGTTCCGGTTCTCACACGTCGGCGGTTGGTCGAGCGGCCCATCGCCTTCGTGCTTCTCGGTGTCGTGGCGATCTCGGGTGTCAGCGCCGTGACTCAGACGACAGTCACCCTGCCGTGGGGCGGTGACAGTTTCTTCGGCGGTCTCGGAACCAAGATCGCCGATCTTCTTCCGTTCTTCCTGCTCAACGTCCTGCCGGTCGTGGGAATCCTGGCACTCGTCGGTCTCGTGCTTCTGTCTCTGAAGGAGGGCAAGCCGAAGATCGCAGCGCCCCTCGTGTTCGTCGTCCTCGGTCTGATCGGCATTCTCGAAGGTGCGGCGGCGACGATCCTGCGCACGATCGAAGATGCCGGGCTTGCTGGAACGATCTTCGAAGCCGGCGAATACGTCGGAATCACCTTCGGCACGGCGGCTGTTGCTTTCGGAGGCATCTGCTACTGGGGTCCGAAGTTGTGGGGTCGCCGTATTTCCGACAAGGCGGCCATTCCTCTCGCGCTGCTTGCGTTCCTCGGAACCGTGCTCGGTTCGCTGCCGTACATGGTTGCCGGATTCGCCGATCAGCCCGCCGGAGTCCTCGATGGATTCGAGTACAGCGGTCCGCAGGAACTGTGGAACGCGTTGACCGCCGTCGGGTTCGTGTTGATGTTGCTCGCAACGGTCGCTTTCGTCGCTCTGGCTGCCAAGAGTTTCGTCAGCGGTGAATCCGCGGGTGATGATCCGTGGGACGGTTCGACTCTCGAATGGGCAACCTCCTCACCACCTCCGGATGACAACTTTGCCGACGTCTTCGTCGTTCGATCATCGGAACCCTTGGCCGATATGAAGGCCTCGTCGACTGGGAAGGACGCCTGATGCTTGCTCTCCCCGCAGCACCCGCGCCGGCACCTCGCCGGCAGATCTTCCTCGGCACGGCCATCGCCTGCGCCATGGGAACCATGCTCATCGGTGGAATGCTCGCCACCTGGCTGCAGTTCCGAGCCGATGCCCCAGTGCGTGAGTCCGCGAAGCGCGGCTTCATCAAGGATTGGATGCCCGAGAAGATCATCGTCCCGGAAGTTGCAGCCAACATGATGCTGATCGCCTTCTGCGTCGCCTGCGTCATGGCGCAGTGGGCCGTCTACTCGGCCAAGAGGCAGGATCGCGCCCATACCGGCGCCGCTCTCGGCATGACGGTGATCATCGGCCTCGCAACGCTCAACGCTCAGATCTTCATCTGGACCCAGATGGGTGTTGGAGCACGTGACGGGGCGTTCCACTCGATGTTCTATGCGGCCACGGGTGCGATGACCTTCTTGCTGATCGCCGGAATCGTCTACACCGCAGTTGCAGCCTTCCGATATCTCGGCGGGCGCACCAAGGAATTGGAAGTGGTG
>JBIIKC010000015.1:0-12103 GCA_044233375.1 Ilumatobacteraceae bacterium | reverse complement strand
GGGTTGACGTCCGGACGCTGGGCCCTTGTCCATGCGGGTGCTTCGGGAGTTGGAACGGCGGCGATTCAGATTGCCAAGGCCATCGGTGCACGAATCGCTGTCACCTGTTCAGTGGGCAAGATGGAAGCATGCCGAGCACTCGGAGCTGATCTCGTGGTGCAGCGCTCTCCACATGCTTGGCTCGACGAGGTGAACCAGCACGTACCCGAAGGATTCGACGTCATTCTGGATGTTGTCGGAGGTGACGAGGTCGAACGTAATCTTCGGGCAGTGACCAACAGGGGCCGAATCGTTCAGGTCGGGCTCATGGGTGGTGGAACGACACCGGTCAACGTCGGCTTGTTGTTGATGAAACGTGTGACATGGATCGGAACCACACTGCGAGCACGACCGATCGAGGAGAAGGTTGCCGTCACGATGCGATTTGCACGTGAAGTCCTGCCTTTGTTCGATGACGGAACACTTGCACCCGTGATCGACACTCGATTTGCGTTTGCGGACATCGCTCGTGCTCATGAGCACATGGAGGCCAATGCGAATACGGGAAAAATCCTGATCGATGTGGACTCCAGGGTGGAATGAAGGAACGGCACAAGTCGGCGCGTCAGTCGAGTCCTGGGGGCTCCTCGATGACCGTTGACTATCGACCCGGTCTCGACGGTCTTCGAGCGGTCGCTGTCATCCTGGTCCTCGTCTTCCATTCCGACCTTGGTTGGCTTCCGGGAGGATTCCTTGGCGTCTCGATCTTCTTCACGTTGTCAGGTTTTCTGATCACCTCCTTGCTCGTTGCAGAAGTCGCAAATCATGGCAAGGTCGACTTGGCAGCCTTCTGGGAGCGGCGATTCCGACGACTCCTTCCTCCTGCCCTGATCACGATCATCGGCGTCTGTGTTGCGTCCGTGTGGCTCAGCACCTCGGTCGAGCAGTCACGTTTGCGCGGGGATGCCATCGCATCGGTTTTCTACGCGAGCAACTGGCGTTCGATCCTGTCGGAATTGTCCTATGAGGAGATTTTCTCGACGACGAGCCCGTTGATCCACCTTTGGTCGCTGGCGATCGAAGAGCAGATGTACGTCCTGATACCGCTCATCGTCATCGCACTGGTCGCTCTCGGATATGGCCGACGAGCTCTCGGTCTCGTAGCGCTTGTCTTGGCAGGAGTATCGAGCACGATCTCGATACTGTTCCTTGAAGGCGACCGCCTCTATTACGGCACGGACGCCCGCGCAGCGGAGGTTCTGGTAGGAGTTGCGGCTGCTGCTCTCGTTGGCCCACGAATTTGGGTGAACGGACTGAGATTTTCAAGGGTCCTGTCGTGGTTCGGTGTCGGTGCAATCGGTGCAATCGTCGTCTTGGCACGAACTTCATCGACCGATTCGTCTTGGGTGTATGCGGGACTCCTTCCAGCATTTGCTCTGTTGTCGCTGATCTGTGTGGTGGGATCGATCACTCCTGGCCCACTGCGTTCTGTGTTGTCGAGGCGTCCTCTCATTGTCATCGGCAAACTCAGTTACGGGCTCTATCTGTTCCATTGGCCGATATTCACCTGGATGAACGAAGAACGACTCGGATTCGGGGGAGTGAGTCTCTTCGTTGTTCGTCTCGGAGTGACTGGTCTCGTCACGTCGATCTCGTATGGAGTTCTCGAAAGACCACTTCGTGCAGGTCGTTTCTTGCCGAGTCGACGAACTTTCGTCGGAGCATGTGTGGGTGCAACCGTTGTCGCTGTCGTCGTTGCTTCGACCACCCTCGACAGAGTCTCCGACCAGCAGACAACTGAAGTCCGTGTTCTCAGCACGGTGCCAACGACTTCGGTAGCGGGAGACGCTCCTGCAACCACAGGGCCACTTCGAATTCTTGTCATTGGGGATTCGACGGCTGAGAACGTCGCGCGGGCACTTGCAGAAGTCGAAACGATCGGAGTCGTGTCAGCGGGAGTTCTTGGTTGTCCGCTAGTTGTCGCGGAAGAGGTCTTCGACCGACCGCGTGCATCGCAGTCGAGTACTTACTGTCCTGACAACGTCGACATTGTGCGAACGAATGCCTCGGCGATCGATCTTCTGGTGATCGTCGGCGGAGTCTCGAATCAATGGTCGTACAGGTCTCCAACGGGCGTCGTGATCGATCCGGGCAGCATCGACTATGTCGCTGAATACGACGCGTTGATGACTGCTTTCATCGCGGCCTTGGCACCAGAGGCAGTTCCGATTGTCATTCTCGACAATCCGGTGACGAGACCTGATGACGGAGTGCTCGGTGACGAGCCCGAAGCCCACCGGGCTTGGCGGTCGCAGATCGAAAGGTGGGACGACTCGTGGAAGCCTGTCGCGCGCATCAACATCGATGACGTGCTTGCGGATCCGAGTTCGGTGCAAGGTCGACAACAGCGCCCAGATGGGGTTCACCTCGAAGAGGCTTTCGCAGCCGAACTCGCGCGTACGCGCCTCGTGCCGGAACTCACGTCTTTGTACGCCGAGATCATCGATGATCTGGAGACTGTCGGCTGTCTGGTGTCATCCGACGACGACGACGAAATCTTCGTTCTCGAATCGTGTCGCACTGAGCGATGACAACGTGTTCGCCTCAAGCACTGGAGACGGTGACGCGACGCGTATGCCATCCTGTTGCACCATCGGGAGCCACTGGAGTCACTGTTTCGGTTTGAGTGATGCCGTTCTTGTCGGTGGCTCGAACTTGGATCGTGTGTTCACCGGGCGTTGCCTCCCAGTCGTACGTCCACATGCGCCAGGTGTCATCGGAGACATCGTCGCTCAAGATTGCTCGTCCCCAAGGACCCCGGTCGACGCGTACCTCGACGTATTCGATCCCGACATGCTGGGCCCAGGCGACACCGGCAATTCGCAGGGGGCCAGGAACGGCATCGGCGTTGCGGCGCGGTACGTCGATGCGCGACTGGGTCTTGACGGGAGCGAGTCGTGCCCAGCCTCTCGGAAGCCAATATCCCCGGTCGTCGGACCAGCGATTGATCTCGATCTCCGAGAGCCATTTGGTGGCCGAGACGTATCCGTACAGACCGGGAACGACGAGCCGCGCCGGAAAGCCGTGTCGAAGCGGGAGCGGTTCCCCGTTCATACCGATGGCAATCAGAGCGTCACGGCCATCGAGTGCGTTCTCGACGGGAAAGCCACAGGTCCAACCATCGAGGCTGGTACTGAACACCTGCTCGGCTTCCGATGAGATGCGCGCAGAGCGAAGAACGTCGGCGAGGAGCACCCCCTGCCAGACGGCGTTGCCGATGTAGGGGCCACCAACCTCGTTCGAGACGCAGCACAACGTGATGGTTCGTTCGATCTGGGGCAGATCGAGAAGATCCTGGTAGTTGAGTCGGACTTCTTCCTCGACGAGACCATGTATCCGCAATATCCACTGATCGAGATCGACACGGGGGAATGACAAGGCAGTGTCGATGCGGAAGAACTCCTCATTCGGCGTGATGAAGTCGATGTCTTCGTGAATGTCTGCTGGGGGAGTGACAGCACGGCGATCTGCTCGAACACGTGGCAGAGATGTCGGTCGCTGGGATTCGATCCGGTTTGCGTCGACCCGTCCTTGTCGGACAGAAACTGCAGCGGCGCCCGATGAGCTCGCAGCAATGGCAGTCGCTGCAATCAGAAACGAACGGCGATCCCATCCGATGGGCACCTGTGACTCTGATGGTGTGCCTCGACGAAGCAGACGCGCGGTCATTGCGCTCCAGAGCAGAAATGAAAGAGCGCATCCCACCAGGGAACCGATAACCAATGCGCCGATGGATCGTCCGACTGTTCCTGGCCGTTCAGAAATTGCCACACCTCCAAGGGTTGTCAAGAAGACAATGCCGAGGAGGATGGGCGTGGGAGATTGTCGGCTCGCAAGACCCAGAGCCAACGCGAGGAGCGCGAGGACGACGAAGATCCCGACTCGAAGAGCGGTCTTGTTGTCCTCGGCGAACCATGCAATAGCAAGATCTTTCAACCACGCAGGGGTGCGGTCGATGAACGAACTCCCGACCGCATTGACAGCTGAGGTTGCGGACAGAAGCGCAGCAAGAGCGGAGGCGATCGAAAGTGCGGCTGCACCACTCAGCAAGCCGAACAGTGCCCGAGCCCATTTGGGCGCTGTCCTCTGCGTCGATTCGTGGGGTGCGAGAGGATCGACTTCGGCGATCATCGTGCAGGTTTCAGCGAGCAGCGAGTGGTGTGTAGTCGCGTTCGTCTGCGCCCGTGTACCACTGTCGCGGTCGACTGATCTTTTGATCCTTGTCGGACAGCAATTCCTGCCAATGGGCGAGCCAGCCGGCGGTTCGAGGGATCGCAAAAAGGACGGTGAACATCGAAATCGGGAATCCCATTGCTTGATAGATGAGGCCCGAATAGAAATCGACATTCGGGTAGAGACGTCGGCTCGTGAAGTACTCATCGGTCAAGGCGACCTCTTCGAGTTTGAGTGCCACATCGAGGAGAGGATTCTTGCCGGTCACTTCGAAGACTTCGTACGCGACCTGTTTGATGATCTTGGCGCGCGGGTCGTAGTTCTTGTACACACGATGGCCGAATCCCATCAAGCGGCCTTCCCCTGCTTTGACGGATTCGATGAACGCAGGAACATTGTCGAGTGTGCCGATGTCTTCGAGCATGCGAACGACGGCTTCGTTGGCTCCACCGTGCAGTGGCCCATAGAGGGCAGCCGCAGCAGCAGAACACGCCGAGTACGGATCGGCATGGCTCGAGCCGACAACACGCATCGCAGTCGTTCCACAATTCTGTTCATGGTCCGCGTGCAAGATGAAAAGAACGTCCATTGCTCGTTCGAGGACTGGATGGACCTGGTACTCGCCGACTTTCCACATCATGTTCAAGAAGTTCGCAGCGAAAGAAATGTCGTTGTCCGGGTACACGAACGGGAGACCAACAGAAAAGCGGTGACACATTGCCGCCAACGTCGGCATCTTGGCAATCAGGCGGAGAATCTGCTTGTCTCGGCTGTCCTTGTCCTCGATGTCCTTGGCGTCGTTGTAGAAGGTTCCGAGTGCAGCAACTGCCGACACGAACATTCCCATCGGGTGGGCGTCGTAATGGAAGCCGTCGACAAAGCGCTTCCGCATGTTTTCGTGGATGAAAGTGTGATGCGTGACATCTCGAGTCCACTGATCGAACTGAGCGCTGTCGGGAAGTTCACCCTTGAGAAGGAGATAGGCGACCTCGAGAAACGTGCTCTTTTCGGCGAGTTGTTCGATCGGGTAGCCGCGGTACCGCAGGACACCGTTGTCGCCATCGAGATAAGTGATCGACGACCGGCATGCTGCAGTGCTCAAGTAGGCGGGGTCGTAGACGAAAAGACTCGGATCGAGCTCTCGTATTGCCGATGAGGGGAAGACGCCGTCTGTGATCGGAACAGTGACTTTCTTGCCGGTGCGGTCGTCGATGATCGTGATGGTGTCGGGCACCGTAGATCGTCCCCTTCGTGTCGAAACCCGTTGTTCGGGTCGTGCGGTGGTGTGGAGGCTTTCTCCTCCTCTTCCGAGGATAATCAGCGTTTGATGCTTCCCCCATACCGTGTTGTCGTCGGATCGACCTTCTCCAGCCCGAACGTACACGTCAGAGTGGGCTGTTGTCGTGCTTGCGTCCGGCGAACACTTCACGTTTGTCGACGAGGGTGTCGAGGGCAGCGCAGATCGCCGCGCGCGTGTTCGCGGGATCGATCACACCGTCGATGAAACCGCGTTCAGCGGCAATGTACGGATTGAGGAGGCGCTCGATGTAATCGGCTTCGAACTCGGCTCGTTCCTCAGGAGACGCTCGTCTCTGCAAAATGGCAGCTGCTTGGCCTGCGCCCATCACAGCGAGTTCGGCCCACGGCCACGCAAGGCAGATGTCGTTTCCCATCTTCTTCGAGTCCATGACGATGTAGGCCCCGCCATAACTCTTGCGCAGGATGATGCAGATCCGCGGCACCGACGCCCGTCCGTAAGCGAAGACCAATTGGGCACCATGGCGAATCATGCCGCGCCACTCGAGATCCTTGCCGGGGTAGAAGCCAGGAGTGTCGACGAGAGTGAGGAGCGGAATATTGAAGGCATCGCAGAAGGAGACGAATCGAGCACCTTTTTGAGACGCGGGAATGTCCAGAGTTCCTGCAAGAGCGATCGGTTGATTTGCGACGACTCCGACTGGTCGCCCTCCGAAGGTGGTCAAACACGTCACGAGATTCGGCGCCCATTGACTCTTGAGTTCGAGGAAGTCTCCCTCGTCGCAGAGTTCGGCAATGACAGATCGGACGTCGTAACTGCCTGTCGACGTGGAAGGGATGACGTCCCCCGCAAGCGGAGTTCGGCGATTCGGGTCATCGTCGACCCGATCACGAGGTGGTTCGGAGTCGAGATGAGCGGGGAGAAACGACAGCAAATGCGCGACGAAATCCATGGCTGCATCGAGATCGCGAACGACAGCCGTCGCTGCGCCCGAGTAACGAGAATGAACGCCGGCCCCACCGAGTTCGTCGTTGTCGATCGATACACCGGTGAATTCCTCGACCATCGTTGGCCCCGAGACGAAGGCATATGCACTCTCTGTCAAGATCACATGGTCGACGATTCCGAGCAGCAGTGCCGGCCCCGAGACTGCGGGTCCATCGACGATGATGATGGTGGGAACGAATCCGGAGCAGTCTGTCAAGGCTTTGGCAGCGAGCCCCCACCCGTGCAGTGCGGCGAATCCTTCGCGAATGTCCGCACCTGACGATGCCAGTACGGCAACGAAGGGAACACGAGCATCGAAGGCAGTTCTGGCTGCGGCTTCGATCATGCTCGAGGATTCCGAAGTCAGCGCTCCGCGATGAGCGTCGGCAGAGACTTCGAGCCAGACGACACGCTGATTCGTGATGTCTCGGAAGCTGGCGCGAGCAACTCCGGGAACTTGTGCCTTCAGTTCGACCGTTGTCACGTCATCACAGTAGGGGCTGGGCACCTCAGGAGATCAGCGCAGTCCGTCAGGTCCTCGCCGCAGGTCGAGTGCGCCCCTATCAATGAGTGACGAGAAGCGGCTTCGGACCGAGGTGAAGTCCGGGTTGGCGTCCTCCTCGCCGTTCGATGACGGCTCTGGCAATCTCGAGTGCGGCGCGGGTCGGCGGTCCCGGTTTCGGTCTGCGGCGCTGGGCCCAGCCCACGACTCGGCGCGGAAGATCGGGAACGTTGATCACGGTGAAATCGCCTCGAAGCCATGCAGGGACTGAAGTTGCTGGCACGATTGCTGCCCCGAACCCTTCGAAAGCGAGTGAAGCGAGCAACCGCACGCCATCGATTTCGGCGAGCGTCTGCAAGGTCACGCCGTGCGCATCTGCCGCCCGTCCAATGATGCGGCGAAGAGTGGATGATGGGGGAGGGAGCAGGAGAGGGTGTTCGTCGAGGCGCTCGATAGGCAACTCGGCTTCGCTCGACCATGTATGACGTGAATGAGCCAGAAGAACGAGATCCTCTGCAAAGAGGGGTTCGACGTGGATCTCGGGATCGTCGACCGGGAGGTGGACGATGACTGCATCGAGTTGTCCAGCGAGGAGACGCGGGATCAAAGTCGAGGTGCCGCCCTCGGAGATGAGTGGTCTGACTTCGGGGTGAGCCTCGCGTAGGCGCGTGAGGAATTGAGGCATGAGCCATCGTCCGGTGGTTCCGATGACGCCGAGGCGAGTTTCGCCCGCAACGACGTCGTGGAGGGCAGCGATGTCTGCGGAGATCTCGCTCAATTCACGCACAACCCGGCGACCGTGTTCGAGAACGACGGACCCCTCATCGGTGAGTTGACCAGACGACCTGTCGACGAGGATTGCGCCAACTTCTCGTTCCAAGCGAGAAATGTGGGCAGACACGTTCGACTGAACGGTGTACAACGCCCGAGCGGCGGCGGAGAACGATCCGTGGTCAGCTATAGCGATCAGAGTTTGGATCTGACGAACATCCATCTGAAAAAACGATATCAACTATCTCCCATATCGACTTGATCGTTGGCACTCGGAGGGGCATACTTTGTTTTGTTGATCGCTGTGTGTTTCCCCCAAACACACACGACATGATCCCCTCAGGTGGACCCCCCTCCACCGGGATCAAGGTTGAGAGACCCCGCTTCCCCCAAGCGGGGTCTTTCCCGTTTCGGGGATCATTTTTCGCCATTACGGTGGAGCCGTGAACGAGACCTTGCGGGCCGACTCTGGCCGAATCAGATCGAGGACAGCCGTCTTCTTCGATCTCGATCGCACTTTGCTCGTGGGGGCCAGCGGACCGATTCTCTCGAGAGCCATGCGAAGAGCCGGGGTCGTCGATCGAACGATTCCCGGAGAGGGAGCACTCTTCGAGTTGTTCAACCGAGTCGGCGAGACGCTGCCTTCGATGGCACTCGCACGTCTCGCTGTCGCTGCGACGAAAGGTCGTCGTCGCGAGGACGTCGAGCGGGCCGCACGATCTGCATCCCGAGAGTTGGCCGACATGGTTCCGCGTTTTGCCCGCCAGGTCATCGAGGAACACCGACGTGAGGGCCGCGCACTTGTCATGGCAACAACGTCTCCCTACGACCTGGTCGCACCTCTTGCAGACCTACTCGGTTTCGACGATGTCGTGGCCACCAAGTACCGCGTCGGGGCAGACGGAACGTACGACGGCACGCTCGACGGTCCATTCGTCTGGAACAGCGGAAAACTCGCTGCAGTTCGGACGTGGGCACGAGATCATGGAATCGATCTCGCTGATTGCTACGCCTACTCCGACAGCGTGTACGACGTGCCACTTCTCTCTGCAGTCGGTCACCCAACGGCTGTCAACCCTGATCCACGGCTGGCCGTCGTTGCAGCTGCTCGACGTTGGCCAATTCTGCACTTCGACGTTCCACCTGGTGTGGCCAAGGTGCCCGTCGTGAACATGGAACTGCAGTCACTGCTTCTCCAATTGGCGCGACCGACATTCATTCCGTTTGCTCGATTCGACATCGACGGCACGCACAACATCCCCGACGACTCGGCTGCCATCATCTGTGGGAATCATCGTTCGTACTTCGATGTCTTTGCGATGGCCGTCACTGTCGCCAAGACGGGCCGCCCGGTCAGATTTCTCGGAAAGAAGGAAGTCTTCGACGCTCCACTCGTTGGCCAGTTGGCTACAGCGCTCGGTGGTATTCGCGTCGAGAGGGGAACCGGTAGCGATCAACCGTTGGATGCGGCAATGGATGCACTGCGAGCGGGTGAACTCGTTGCAATCATGCCCGAGGGAACGATTCCGCGAGGTCCAGCCTTCTTCGACCCCGAGCTCAAAGGTCGCTGGGGTGCGGTACGTCTCGCGCGCTCAGCGAGGGTGCCCTTGGTTCCCGTCGGATTGTGGGGAACGGAAAAGGTGTGGCCGCGAGCAGCACGCCTCCCGAATCTTCTCAATGTCGTCAATCCGCCGAAAATTCGAGTTCGTGTCGGCGAACCCTTGTATGTGTCGAGCGATGATCATGACGCGAACACTCGGAGGCTGATGTCTGCGATCCGTGCACAACTCCCGATCGATGCCCAGGTTCGCCGAGTCCCATCTGTTGAAGAGCTCAGGCTGTCGTACCCGCCCGGCTACAAGGGCGACCCGGCAGCTGAAAGTCGACGGCGACCGGGAACCGACTGAGGAATCGGCGAAAGTCTCGGTCAGCGGTCAGCAGCTACTCGTGCACGAACGATGTTCAGAGCAGAACCAGCCTTGAACCATTCGACCTGCTCGTCGGAGAAGGTATGGAGCCCCTCGAAGTCGATCGTCGACCCATCAGGCTTCACGATCTGACACCTCACCGGGCGACCCGGTGCCGGCGGAAGATCGAGAACGTTGATGCGATCGTTTTGTTCGATTGCATCGTAGGTGTTCGGGTCGGCGAAGGTCAGCGGCACCAATCCCTGCTTCTTCAGGTTCGTCTCGTGGATGCGAGCAAACGATCGCGCGAAGATCACCACCCCACCACGAAAGCGCGGTTCCATCGCGGCGTGCTCGCGGGACGAACCCTCGCCGTAGTTGCGGTCGCCGATGGCACACCACCGAATACCCGCCTCGCTGTAGCGCTTGGCGATGTCTGGGTAACTGCGCGTGGCCCCATCGGTGACATCCTTGCCTTCTCCCACTCCGCTGGTGAAGGCATTCACTGCGCCGAGGAACAGGTTGCCAGAGATGTTCTCGAGGTGTCCTCGATAGGTGAGCCACTTGCCGGCGGCAGAAATGTGGTCAGTGGTGCACTTGCCCTGTGCCTTCATCAGAACGGGAAGACCGAGATAGTCCTTTCCATCCCAAGCAGGGAACGGTTCGAGAAGTTGCAGACGACTGCTCGAAGGATCGACGTTCACGACGATCGCCGAGCCGTCTGCCGGAGGGGCAGTGAAGGTATTGCTCCCCGTGTCGTAGCCACGACCGGGAAGGACTTCGCCGACCGGAGGGTCGAGGCTCACCTGTGATCCATCGGGAGCGGTCAAGGTGTCTGTCGTCGGATCGAAATCGAGCCGACCTGCGAGAGCAATTGCCATGACGGTGTCGGGCGACGTCACGAAACTGAGAGTGTTCGCGGAGCCGTCGTTG
Organism: Ilumatobacteraceae bacterium; assembly: GCA_044233375.1. GTDB lineage: Bacteria > Actinomycetota > Acidimicrobiia > Acidimicrobiales > Ilumatobacteraceae > Casp-actino8. The sequence goes on along the minus strand of JBIIKC010000015.1, from coordinate 1,533 downwards.
CGCTTCGGGAAGTTTCGGTTGAAGGAGTTGACGATCGAATTCGGCTTGTCGGTGACCTCCTTGGCTCGCTCCCACTGCCCGATGCAGGGGCCACAAGCGTTCGCAAGAACGGTTGCACCGACCGCCTCGAGGTCGGCCATCAAACCGTCGCGTTCGATCGTTGCGCGAATCTGCTCCGAACCTGGGCTGATGAGGAGTTCGCACTTCGCCTTCAGACCTCGTGCTGCTGCTTGGCGAGCAATCGACGCTGCGCGGGTGATGTCTTCGTAGGACGAGTTGGTACACGATCCGATCAGTGCCGCCGAAATATCCAACGGCCATTCGTTCGCGTGGGCAGCATCGCCGAGTTCACGACCGACTCGATGGGCGCGATCGGGGGAGTGTGGCCCGTTGATCAAGGGCTTCAGTTGGTCCAAGTCGATCTCGATCAACTGGTCGTAGTGGGCACCTTCATCGGGTCGAAGGTCGGACGCGACCTTGTCGGCGGCATCTGCGATGTCCTCCCGACCGGTGGCTTTCAGATACGAAGCCATGTTGTGGTCGTAAGGGAAGATCGAGCAGGTTGCGCCGATCTCGGCACCCATATTGCAGATGGTCGCTTTGCCCGTCGCCGAGATGGAGTCGGCGCCGGCGCCGAAATACTCGACGATCGCTCCCGTTCCGCCCTCGACGGTGAGGACTCGCGCAACTTCGAGGATGACGTCCTTGGGCGACGACCAGCCGCTCAGGGTCCCGGTGAGTCGGACACCGATGACTTTGGGCCAGCGAACGTTGAACGGAAATCCGGTCATGACATCGACCGCGTCTGCCCCGCCGACACCGATCGCTACCATCCCGAGGCCTCCCGCATTCGGCGTGTGGCTGTCCGTACCGATCATCATGCCGCCGGGGAATGCGTAGTTCTCGAGTACGACCTGGTGGATGATGCCGCTTCCCGGGCCCCAGAAACCGATGCCGTATTTTGCGGACACAGTCTTCAAGAAGTCGAACACCTCGCGGTTGTCCTCGATCGCGACGCCGAGGTCGATCTTGGCTCCGACCTTGGCAAGGATCAGATGGTCGCAGTGCACAGTCGAGGGAACTGCCGTCGTGGGCAAGCCAGCAGTCATGAACTGAAGGAGAGCCATCTGTGCCGTTGCGTCCTGCATGGCAACACGATCCGGTGCGAAATCGGCGTAGCTGATGCTGCGCTCCATGTCCTGACCGGATGGGTCGACGAGGTGGTTGATGAGGATCTTCTCCGCCAACGTCAACGGGCGACCGAGGCGCGTGCGCCCGAGAGCGACGTTGGTGCTGAGTGATCGGTAAACCTTGTCGACGAGAGCGATCGGAGTTCCGGCGGTGGCAGCAGTCATGGTCGAAGTATAGGTATGAGACAAGTACAATACAAGTGTGCGCGAGATCCGATATCAATCCATCGCCGACGATCTACGTCGGCAGGTGACGTCGGGTGCGCTCGCTGCAGGCCGTCTCCTTCCCTCGGAAGCGGATCTCGGCGACACCTATGGTGCGAGCCGGGTGACGATCCGTCGA
>JBIIKC010000335.1:0-3010 GCA_044233375.1 Ilumatobacteraceae bacterium | reverse complement strand
GTCCTCGTGTATGTGATCACTGCACTGATCGATGGCTCGGACAGACCGCCGAAGCGTGGCATCTGACGCGTGGCATCTGACCCGTGCCGTTGACGATTGTCAAACGGATCATTAGGACGCTGACAGTAGCAATTTGCCCAAGGGCAATCTGTTCACTCCAGTCAACAGGGATTTTCGACGGCGCCAAGACTGTGGCATCGCATGACTCGCTGGAAGTCACACCTAGGATCTGATCCATGGACTGGATCTCCGACCCCGACGCATGGAGTGCTCTCGCAGCGCTCTTGGCCCTCGAAATCGTTCTCGGAGTGGACAATGTGATCTTCATCTCGATTCTCGCGTCCAAACTTCCTGCGGAAGTCCAAGACAAGGCGCGTCGAGTCGGCATTCTCGCAGCAGCCGGGATTCGTGTTCTCCTGCTGTTGGCTGTTGGCTGGATCGTGACTTTGAAGAAGGACCTCTTCTCGATCGGGGACATCGGTTTCAGCGGTAAGGAATTGATCCTGCTCGCCGGTGGATTGTTCCTCATCTTCAAGGCCACACGCGAGATCCACCACAAACTCGAAGGTGAAGGTGAGGGAGGCCATGGAAAGGCTGCTCCGACGTTCGCTGCTGTGATTGGACAAGTCCTTCTTCTCGACTTCATTTTTTCGATCGACTCGGTCATCACGGCTGTCGGAATGACCACCTATGTGCCGGTCATGGTGATCGCGGTCATTGGTGCAGTCGCGGTGATGCTGATTGCGTCCAAAGCCATCTACCAATTCGTCAACCGCCATCCATCCGTGAAGATGCTGGCGTTGGCATTTCTGCTGTTGATCGGTTTGACACTCATCGCTGAAGGAATGGGGGAGAAGATTCCCAAGGGTTACGTCTATGCAGCGATGGCGTTCTCCGTCTTTGTCGAACTCCTCAACATCGGGTCGAGAAAGCGTTCCAAGAAGACCATCGAGCCCGTTCACCTCTATCAGAAGATGGATGACGAGTAATTCTCGAACTACTGGTTCGTTCCTCGCCACCTGAGAATGACCTGTTCGAGTCCGTACGCGACAAGGGCCACCCCGATACAACCGGAGTGGCCCCTGTGGCGTGTGATCGAACTCAGCCGAGTTCGAAGCGGTCCAAGTTCATGACCTTGTCCCATGCGGCGACGAAGTCACGCACGAACTTCTCCTTGGCATCGCTGCAGGCGTAGACCTCTGCAAGGGCACGCAACTGCGAATTCGAGCCGAAGATGAGATCAGCGCGGCTGGCCTTCCACTTGAGCGCACCCGACTTGCGGTCGCGACCCTCGAAGTTCTCTTCGGACTTGTCCGTCGGTGTCCACTCCGTGGACATATCGGTCAAGTTGACGAAGAAATCGTTCGTCAGGACGCCCGGACGCTTGGTGAGAACACCAAGGTCCGCCTGCTTGTGGTTGGCGTCGAGTGCACGCATGCCACCAACGAGAACCGTCATCTCAGGAGCTGACAGAGTCAGGAGGTTGGCTCGCTCGAGGAGGAGCTGTTCCGTCGTGACGATGTGTCCCGGCTTCAGGAAGTTGCGGAAACCGTCGAATGTCGGCTCGAGAACCGCGAAGGACTCGACATCTGTCTGATCCTGCGTGGCATCGGTACGACCAGGTGTGAACGGGACCGTGACCTTGACTCCGGCATCCTTGGCAGCCTTCTCGACCGCAGCGCAACCGCCGAGGACGATGAGGTCTGCCATCGAGACCTTCTTGCCCTTCTTCGCTGAACCATTGAAGTCTTTCTGGATCTTCTCGAGTGCGGTGAGCACCTTGTTCAGCTCTGCTGGGTTGTTCGCTTCCCAATCCTTTTGCGGCGCAAGACGAATGCGACCACCGTTGGCGCCGCCTCGCTTGTCGGTGCCGCGGAACGTTGCAGCAGAAGCCCATGCAGTCGAGACGAGCTGCGACACGCTGAGACCGGCCTTGAGAACCGTCTCCTTGAGATTGGCAATGTCCTTCGAGTCGATCAGTTTGTGGTCGACTGCCGGTACCGGATCCTGCCAGATCAGGACTTCCTTCGGAGTCATCGATCCGAGGTAACGAGCACGCGGTCCCATGTCGCGGTGCGTGAGCTTGAACCATGCACGTGCGAAGGCGTCAGCGAATTCGTCAGGGTTCTCGTAGAACCGGCGCGAGATCTTCGCGTACTCCGGGTCGAACTTGAGGGCCAGGTCGGCCGTCGTCATGATCGGAGCGTGACGCTTGTTCGGATCGTGAGCGTCCGGAACCGTGTTGGCCATTGCTCCGCCCTTGGGGATCCACTGCTGGGCCCCGGCGGGACTCTTCGTCAGCTCCCAATCGTTTTCGAGAAGGATCTTGAAGTAATCGTTGTCCCACTGAGTTGGGTTGGTGGTCCAAGCACCTTCGATGCCCGATGTGATGGTGTCGACGCCGGCACCCGATCCCATCGAGTTCTTCCAGCCCAAGCCCATCTCCTGAATCGGTGCACCTTCGGGCTCTGGTCCCACGTATTTTCCGGGGTCGCCAGCACCGTGAGCCTTGCCGAAGGTGTGACCACCTGCGACGAGAGCAACGGTCTCCTCGTCGTTCATCGCCATTCGAGCGAAGGTCTCGCGCACGTCACGAGCCGACAGCAGCGGATCGGGATTGCCGTTCGGGCCTTCTGGGTTGACGTAGATGAGACCCATCTGGACAGCGGCAAGCGGGTTGTCGAGTTCACGGTCACCCTTGTATCGCTCATCTGCGAGCCAGGTCTTCTCACTGCCCCAGTAGGTGTCATCCGGTTCCCAGACGTCCGCACGACCGCCACCGAATCCGAAGGTCTTGAAGCCCATCGATTCGAGAGCAGCGTTTCCGGCGAGGACGAACAAGTCGGCCCAAGAAATCTTCTTTCCGTACTTCTGCTTGACCGGCCACAGCAGACGGCGGGCCTTGTCGAGATTGCCGTTGTCGGGCCAGCTGTTCTGCGGAGCGAAGCGATGCATGCCGGTTCCTGCGCCGCCACGTCCGTCCTGGATGCGGTAGGTGCCAGCCGCGTGC
>JBIIKC010000258.1:0-3014 GCA_044233375.1 Ilumatobacteraceae bacterium | reverse complement strand
CGCGCAACAAGTCCATCGAGGTGCTGCGTTCGGGCTCAGCGAGCAACTGGGCCCGCAAGTATGTCGTACCGATCGCATTGGCTTCTTCGACAAGAACATCCCGACGCACTTCGTATCGCGTGACGGCCATCGTCAGACCGAATGCCAGTAGCAAACCGACGAGTCCGAGAAGAGCGCCCTGGATGACACCGAGGGATTCTCGGTGGTGGTCACTGACGGACTTGGACTTCATCCGCCGTCCGAGCACAACCCCCGCAGCAATGAAGACACCGATGATCAGAGAAATGACAGTGATGAGAACTGCTGTATCGGCTTCGAAGAGCACGACGTCACCGTAGTGCGCCACCGTTGCGCAGCCGTGCGACCCGCGCGTCCTCGCCGAGGAGACCCTCGAGTCGGTCAGCCGCTACAGCTGAATCGAGACTCCCCACTTCGAACATGGAGGCAATATCGACCCAATCCTTCGGTCGGTCGAACATCGCTTTGAACACCGCGAGGTCTTCAGCGCTCAGTATTCGCAAGGACACACCAGCGAACGGCACGATGCGACATCTTCGTCCGACCCCATCGTGGAAGGTCGACACGGAGAAGAACAGATCGATCGGCGTATCGTCCCACCACAGCCGAACCTGACCTTCCCGTTTTGCAGTCTCGATGTCCGTCTCGTCGAAACGGACTTCTTCGGGAAGCGCAGCCATACTCATTGCCGCCGTATCGACGTCGGCGAAGACATTGACATCGACATCTCGGGTTGCTCTTGGCTCCTCTGTCACATAGGCAAGTGCGATCGCTCCCCCGACCGCCCAACTCAACCCATGTGCATCGAGAGATCCAGCGATTCTCACGATCTTGTCGACGAGACTCGTCACCTCGCTTCCTCCATCGTTGAGCTTCGCGAATTATCGAAAGTCTTCGTCGACTCCCAATCAGGTCGAATCAAGTGTCGAGGACGATAGGGAAGTTCGTCGGCGAGACGCAGAACGTCTTCGAGAAGAATCGCTTGACGTCGGACATCGAGACCTCGTACGAACTCGATGCGATAGCCCAGTGCCTCGACGATGCGACTTGCCATCACCAGACTCGGCTGACGACGACCACGCTCGTACGCGCTGAGAACCGAAGCCGGCAGACCCGCCGCAGCCGCAACCTCAGCTTGCGAGCGTCCCATCTGTTTGCGAAGGGCTTGAATCGATTCTCCGGAAACCACGAGGAAATCTTAGCGGATCCGCTAATTTTTCTCCTCCGAGTGCCGAAAACGGAAGACCCACTGCAACCATCACGGGTTCCGATGCAACGACGCCGTCTCGAATCCGAGGCGAATGGCATTACGCCACTCGCGACGAAGAGAGCGCACCCCGGGTACGAACAGCAGTGCCGGAATTCCGAGGAGGATCAGACCCGACAGGATCCACTGCCGCGGATCGCCGCTCGATGCAAGCCGGACAACCACCCACACGAAACCAACGGTAACTGCGAGTCCGACGAAGACTTTCAACGTGGACGAGCGCGATCGTCCCATGTCGGACGCCAGTAGCCCGACGACGACCAGAGGTTCCAACGCGTAGTTATTGGCCTCCTCCGCCGGAACCCAGCCCAGCTGCGCACCCCAATAGAGGCCGGTCCACGCGAACATTGCACCCGTCAGCATCGCCACTTCGAAACGTTGCCGAGGAGTGAGTACGACCAACTGTCGTATTCCTCTCACAATGAGACTCGCCGCCGTTGCAGCAACTGCGACTGTGATGAAAGCTTCGGGAGTCAGAAACTCCACGAGAAACACCGCACCGATGAAGCCCGCTGATCTCACGGCAAAACTCGCCCTCAGAGCACATGCCATGAAGGCTGACGAAAGAGCCGCCAGCCAGAACCATCCGTCGGGGATGTTCCCATCGGGGGGTAGGTACACCGTCAAGGTTTGAGGTCGCCACCAATTCGCCAGAGCGACAATGGGGACGACAATGGCCAGGGTTCCCATAATTCCAAGACCGAGTCCAATACCTGTCGGTCGAAACCCTTGATGCGCCAAGTCATATGCGATGAGACCCGGCGTGATGTAGGAACCAACGGTGAGATAGATCTCGAGTCCACCAGGCAGCTCGAGCGACCCGATGCGATGGAACGCTAGGTGGATGATGGTCGTTGAAATTGCACTCGTAACAACGAATGCAAGGAAGATCCAGGGCTTCGGGAGCGGGAGGAACCGTGTGAGCATCCAGCGTACGACGACGTAGGCGATCGCCGTTGCCACAGCTAATGACACGATCAATCCCCACCGCTGCTGAAGGCAGAGGATCGTCAAGTATCCGCCGGTGAGGGTTCCCCCTGCTGTCAATCCCAATCGGGCATAGATCATTGCACCAACCACGACCGAAGCGATGATGACGAACCGAATCATGTCGATGTCGACCGTGAGAATGCTTGCGAACAAGGTCATCGTCGATCGCCATCCACTCGGTCGCGAACCAAAGCCCCTCGATGGAAGAAGGACCGAAAGCCATCTGCCAGGATCTCATGCTCGTTCTCGAGCGCAACGAGCATCGCTTGATTTGCAGATGCATCGATGAGGCGAACCAGATTCTGAAATCGCCGGCTTCGCTGCTGTTCCCAGCGGTCGACTGCTCTCGATGAAATGACCCGATCTCTCGGCCATCCGGAGCTCACCAACTCGTCGCACACCATCCGAACCGGCCCTCCACTCACGATCACGCCGTCGAAGGTTTCCCGGTCGAGACAGCCGACGAATGACAGATCGCGATACGGCCTGTCCCACCGACCAGTCAGCAACGCGATCCGAGGTGCGGATCGAGGTAGCGGCCAGTCGAAGCTGCCGATTGCCGACAACAGACTTTGAGGATCGTTGATCGCCCCCAGGTCCGCGTACGTCACGTCGATGTCTCCTACTGACCGGCGCCAGATTTCGAACTCGCCCGGCTCCTTCGTGGCCATGGCCATGCCATTGATGGCAGTTTCGTCATCGATTCCCAAGGATCGAGTGACGTTGAGCACGAAGGTGA
>JBIIKC010000257.1:0-3019 GCA_044233375.1 Ilumatobacteraceae bacterium | reverse complement strand
GTCATCCTGACCACGAAGGCTCTCTACGAACTCGAGCGCACGGGTGGTCGCTACGGCATCATCTCGATGTGCTGCGGAGGCGGTCTCGGCACGGGAACTCTCATCGAGCGCATGTGATGTCATCACCGCGGAAGCGGTGATCGGCCCCACAAGAGAGAGATGCGAATCGTCTCTGGCTTCTTGCGCGCAGTGCGTGCCGTTGCATGCACGACGCTGCTCGTCAGTTCGTGCACTGACCGCGACGAACGCCTCTCCCCTGGCGCCTCAGGAAGAGTCGTCGACATCATCGATGGCGACACCCTCGACGTGCGCATCGATGGGCGGGTCGAACGCGTCCGCTTGATCGGGATCGACACTCCCGAGACGAAGAAGCCCGGCTCACCAGTGGAGTGCTTCGGTCCGCAAGCCACTGCTCAGCTCTTGCACCTCATACCTCCCGGTACCGAGGTCGTGGTCGAGCGAGACATCGAAGCCCGCGATGATTACGGCCGACTCCTGCTGTACGTCTTCCGCTTCGAGGACTCTCTCTTCGTGAATGCAGATCTCCTCCGACGAGGTTTTGCTCGACCACTCGACATCGCGCCGAATACGACGCATGCGCGCGATTTTCGCCGACTCGCTGGTTCGGCCGAATCGGAAAAGATCGGCTTGTGGAAAGCCTGTAGCGTGATCCCGTGACCGGGAGCTCCCTTGCCGAACGACTCGGCTATTCGCCCGCCGATCGGCTCGTCATCCTGTCGTGCGACGATCTCGGATCGTGCCACGCCGCGAACATGGGTGTCTATGCAGCGTTGCGAACAGGGGTTGCGACGTGTGCCTCGGTCATGGTCCCAGCTCCGTGGGCGCGGCACGCAGCCGACCTGTACGAGGGCGAAGACATCGGCGTCCACATCACGCTCAACGCCGAGCATCCTCTCTACCGCTGGGGGCCGATCACCCATGCGCCGTCATTGCTGTCCGGAGAGGGTGGTTTCCCGCGTGACGTCGACGACTTGTGGGAACACGCGGACCCGAGTGAGGTTCTCCGCGAGTGCCGAGCACAGATCGAACGCGCGCTCCTCTGGGGATTCGATGTGTCGCACCTGGCTCCGCATCTGAGTGTGATCACACTGAGACCTGAGTTCTTCGACATCTACCTCGAACTCGCTTCCGAATTCCGCCTGCCGATTCGGCTGCCGTCCACGATCACCGCAGAGCGAGCGGGTTTCCCTTTCCGCAAACTCGCTGCGGATGAAGGTGTTGTTTTCCCCGACCACTTCGACCACGACTGGCGGCCCGGAAGCCGAGATCGGGTCTACGCAGCATTTCGATCACTTCAACCAGGAGTCACCGAGATCCACGTCCAACCGACGATCGACACACCCGAAGTGCGGGCTCTATCGCAGTGGGCCGACGAGTGGATCGACGACCTTGATCTGGTGACTCGCGATGCACAACTGCAGAAGTTGATCGCCGAATCCGGCGCCACCATGATCGGCTATCGCGCGCTTCGCGATGCCATGAGATCGTGAGCTCATGAGATCGTGAGCTCACGAGATCGTGAATTCCCGAAAACGCGGTCAGGACGTTGCTGCTCGAGCCACGAGCGAATCGATGATGCGCTTCGCCTCACCCGACGACAAAGCATCGAAGAGCGGACCGGTCGGACCGGTGATCTTCAACTTTCCGCGCATGAAAGCAACTGACGGGTCGAGTTCCGCATCAGTCAAGGAAATGGTTGCGACGGTGTCGGCATCGTCCGGCCCATCGACGATCTCGTTCTTCTTGGCGACGACCAATCGAAACTGAATCGTGCGATCGGCGATGCTCATGTCTCGGTCCTGACGAGTTCCGGATCGGTGAGGCGCCTCGGAAAATCACGGTCATCCGGCCAACGAACGACCTGCGCCACTCCTTCGAACAGATCGATCTCGACAGAGGAATCGTTCGGCATCCCGACTGCCGACTTTGCGAGCACCCAATCTTCGTAGGGATAGGTCGCAGCGAGTTCGTCATCATCGAGCCCGAACCACCATGGCTCGAGTGGGTCGATCTGCGTCGCATGGGCTCGAAGGGCGCCCGAACGCGCCCACAAATACTTCGCAATGTCGAGTCGGGTGGTGATCCGGCTGTCCTGACCGCGTCGGTTCAACCAAGCTTCGTCGTAGGGCGATTCATTGTGATGACGCAACATCGCCTCGTGCACGGCAAGGAGTCGGGTGCGCGACCAGACCGAGTAGTACAACTTCGACGGCTGCCACGCAGGTCCGGCCCACGGATACCACATCGGGTCACCGGCCCGTTCGAATGCAGGAACTGTGACGTCGTGGACCTTCACGTGATCGGGATGCGGGTACCCACGCTGATCGTCTCCATAGGTGATGATCACCTGCGGACGCTCGCGGCGGATGATCGTCACCAGCCGTCCCACCGCTTCGTCGAGGTCCGCTCGATGGAAACAGTCAGGGTGGTCGTTGGCGGGAGAATCCAGCATTCCCGAGTCGCGATATCCGAGCATCACGACCTCGTCGAAACCGATGACATTGGCTGACTCGGCCAGTTCGACTGGGCGCAAGCGAGCAAGAAGTGCCTTTTCTTCTTCCGGTTCGAGTCCGTGAAACGGTCCACCCTCGGCGCGCAGGGCCGGATTCTGAAGGTCGCCCTCTTCGCCGCCGGTACAGCACACGAGAACGGTGCGCACACCGAGATCGTGATACATCGCCAGCGTTGGCGCCCCCTTCGAGGCTTCGTCATCGGGATGAGCATGCACAGTCAGGATGCATAAGGGCTGCGCTGCAGCATCGGGAGATGCAAGCGCCCCCAGAGAGCTGTTCGTTGTGGTCGGGTGGGTGGTCATGCGAGGAGTGGTGTCAGCAATCGAGTTGGCGGAACGCCTCTGAACTCGTTTCAGGCGAAACGATACTCCGATGTGAGCACCCTAGGGTAGGGAGAGTGATCAGAGCCACAACACCGGGTCAGAACAGCCGACACCATCGTCGAACCATCGTGATGCGGGCCCTCCTCGTACACACATCGGCGG
>JBIIKC010000256.1:0-3021 GCA_044233375.1 Ilumatobacteraceae bacterium | reverse complement strand
ATCGACAGGAATGTCACTGCGACCGACAAGAACGCCCCAAATCTGATCTCGGCGTCGTTGATCGTGAGAACGAGAGCCGTGTCGAAGTTCGGCTCACCGAATGGAATGGCGACGAGCGGCATGATGACGTTTTCGACGAGCGCTGTCACGAGGCCTGAAAACGACCCACCGAGAACGAAACCGATGGCGATCGCCAACAGATTTCCTCGATTGATGAACTCTTTGAATTCCGCCAGCAACTTGATACCCAGAACCTTGCGCATCGATCCAACCTCCGCAGAAAAGTCTGCCCGAATTCAGGTGAACATCTGCGCACGCTGGACGACAGCGAGGGTGAGTTGCAACTGACGCGATCGACGATGGATATTCCACGATGGATATTCTGGAAATCGATGGCAGACAAGACGATTCAGCACGATTCTTCGTCCCCGACCGAATCCTCACCGACTGTTTCAGCGGTGCCAGATCTCCTGCTCGACCAAATCGATGCGCTGCGTGTGCTGAGAGCCCCAGACGAACGGCAAAGGAATGCACTCCTCGAGCAGATCGGCGCCCACGGCACCGTTGAAAAGGAGATTGTGCACGAACTGTCCGTCGTTCGCCCACTTCGGCATCCGGATCGATTCGAGGAAGCCCACCGAATGATGATGCGAAGTATCGAAGTCCTCGATCGCAACGGGTCACGACCCGCAGAGATTCACGGTCTCGCATTCCTCAAGCCGATCGCCCAATGGCTCGTCCAGCAAGCAACACGATGGATCGTGCGCAGTCATCTGAACCGGCTTCTGAATCGGATCGCCGGCATCTACGAACGTCGTGAAGCGAACTCGAGTTGGTCCACGCCGGAACACGCGATGCTTCGCCGTGCCCGACTCGATGTGCGCCGCATGCAATCCGGAATGAATGGCAAAGCACTCGGCCTCCCTGCTTTCCTTCTCGGAGGTGCGTTCATCACATCGATCGCAAGCACGCTGCAAAGCATCGCCCGTTCTGCACTCGACAGCACGATCGGCGTCGTCTTGCTCGCGATTTCAATCATCCTGGTTCTGCTGATTCTCTCCTGGGTTGCGCTCTACAGTGCAAGTGTTGCCCGTCGGAGAATTCGACTCTCATCGGATCAGCAGATTCGTGCTTTGTGGGAGACCATCGGCGCTGCGGGAAAGCCACCCCGCGATGAAAGCCTCAACTTCGCGGTCTACGCGATCATCCTTCTCGTGTTGTCCTGGATCGTGATACCACTCGCAATCTGGCTCGCAATCACCGCTTGACGAGGATTCTTCGACTCAACTCGTCGTGCCCGAACCTTCCGTGCCCCTCACCACTGCGGAAGGATCGAGTTCTTCGAACCGGTTCACCTGACGCAAGGATGGGAAGAAGACGGAGTACACCGCGACGATTCCGATGGTCGCAACTCCCCCTCCGATCACTGCGGTCTGAGTGCCGAACGCCTGGGCAGCTACGCCGCTCTCGAAGGCACCAAGTTCGTTGCTTGCGCCGATGAAGACGCTCTCGACAGCCAATACGCGTCCTCGCTTGTCGTCCGGAGTGACGAGTGGAACCAATGTGCTGCGAATGAAGACGCTGATCATGTCTGATGCAGCGAGAATCACGAGTGAAACGAACGCCACGATGTACGACGTCGTCACACCGAGAACGACGGTCGCCACCCCGAAAATTGCGACAACAGTGAACAACTTCGGACCGACTCTGCGAGTGACAGGTCGAGATGCCAGTACCAGTGCCATGATCGCCGCCCCGATTCCCGGAGCTGCACGCAACCATCCGTATCCGATGTCTCCCACACCGAGTCGCTCCTCGGCGATCACCGGCAAGAGTGCTACCGCCCCCCCGAACAACACTGCGAACAAGTCGAGCGATATCGCCGCCAAGAGAATCGGCGTGCGGCGGATGAATCGCAGACCCTCGAGGGCAGAGTGCAGCGAGATCTTTTCCGAGATGGTTGGCCGCTCCGGACTCCCGTCGCCGCCAGCTTCTCGGCCCTCATCGTCCGGGGTTTCGAAGCGAATCGCCAGTAATTGCACAATGCCCACCGCGAACAGCCCTGCGGCAAGAAAATACGCAAGTGCTGGTTCGATCGAATACAGAAGTCCCCCGAGGGCTGGACCAACAATTGCTGCCGATGTCCACGTCGCCCCATACAGAGCAATCGTGCGCGGCAATGCGCCTCGGGGCGCGACCATCGGAGGAAGGGATCGCGTCGCGGGTCCAGAAAACGCGCGCGCTGACCCGAACACGAATGCAATGAGAAAGAGGGGCCAAACGCTCTTGGAGTCGAAAAGCGAGAGCATTCCGAGCGCTATCACGCAGACCATGTCGAGCGCTGTCGTGACGGCAGCGATCATGCGACGGTCGAATCGATCCGCAACGGAACCCGTCACGAGAACCAGAAGAACTGCGGGGAGAAACTCTGCAAGTCCGAGAAGACCGATGTCGAGTTCGCGCCCGGTGATGTCGTAGATCTGTTTCCCGAGAATCGTCACCTGCAACAGCACCGCTGACGAGATGCTGAGACTCGAGCCGAGGAGATTCCTCACCGGAGCGACACGCAACAGTTCTCGTGTGCTCGTCGCGGGGCTCAAGGGTTCGATCGAGGACACAGCATCGCAACAGTAGCGATAGGTCGACCAGGGCGGCTGTCTATTATCCAGACATGGCGGAAAACACCTCGAAATCACCGGTCGATGAAACGCGCTGGATGGACGCCACAGCGCAATCGCAACTCGTCGCCTCAGGAGAGGTCTCTCCTCGCGAACTCGTGGACGCAGCAATCGAACGAATCGAACTCTTCGATCCTGTTCTGAACGCCGTGACGTATCGGTGGTTCGACGAAGCCAGAAGACTCGCCTCGAGTGATGCACTTCCCCAAGGTCCGTTTCGCGGCGTGCCGTATCTCTTGAAGGACCTGTACGCACTCGAAGAGGGCCGTCCGATCAGCAATGGCAGCCGCTCGTACAAGAACGCCAACTACATCGCAGACTCCGATACGACGGCCCTCTTCGA
>JBIIKC010000255.1:0-3023 GCA_044233375.1 Ilumatobacteraceae bacterium | reverse complement strand
CTTCACCGGCTGGAAGCGGCGTTCGAGTGCGGCGTCCTTTTCCAAGTGCTTGCGGTATTCGTCGAGAGTTGTGGCGCCGATGGTCTGCAGTTCGCCACGTGCGAGCATCGGCTTGAGGATGCTCGCTGCATCGATCGCACCTTCGGCTGCACCGGCACCGACGAGAGTGTGGATTTCGTCGATGAACAAAATGATGTCGCCGCGTGTGCGGATCTCCTTGAGGACCTTCTTCAGGCGCTCTTCGAAGTCGCCGCGATAGCGGCTGCCGGCGACGAGTGCACCGAGGTCCAATGTGTACAGCTGCTTGTTGCGCAGAGTTTCGGGCACATCGTTGCTGACGATCTTCTGTGCGAGACCCTCGACAATTGCGGTCTTGCCGACTCCAGGCTCTCCGATGATGACGGGGTTGTTCTTGGTGCGGCGAGACAGAATCTGCATCACTCGCTCCATCTCACGGGCACGACCGATCACCGGGTCGAGCTTCTTCTCGCGAGCGAGCTGGGTCAGGTTGCGTCCGAACTGGTCGAGGATTTGGCTGTTGCCCTTGTCGCCGTCCTCTTTGCCGGCTCCCCGCTCGCCGCCAGTGCTTTCCCGGCCGCCTTCGGTCTTGCCCGACGAACCTTGATAGCCCGACAGGAGTTGGATGACCTGCTGGCGCACACGTGAGAGATCGGCACCCAATTTCACGAGCACTTGAGCAGCGACGCCCTCGCCCTCGCGAATGAGACCGAGGAGGATGTGCTCGGTGCCGATGTAGTTGTGACCGAGCTGCAGAGCTTCTCGCAGGGAGAGCTCGAGAACTTTCTTCGCACGGGGTGTGAAGGGGATGTGACCTGACGGTGACGAGCCACCCTGACCGATGATCTCCTCGACTTGAGCCCGAACGGCTTCGAGGGAGATGCCGAGCGTCTCCAGTGCCTTGGCAGCGACACCCTCACCTTCATGGATGAGGCCGAGGAGGATGTGCTCGGTACCGATGTAGCTGTGGTTCAACAAACGCGCTTCCTCTTGGGCGAGAACAACAACCCTGCGGGCCCTGTCTGTGAAGCGTTCGAACATGCTCGACCTTTCGTCACGGTTCACCCGTGGATCTGGGATCGGCGGCTTCGATTCGCCGGTCACAGCGGGATCCCCAGTTGTGTGTTCGCCGGACGAAACTCGTTCCGACCGGCGACTTGCGAGTCACTCTATCTACGGCAAACCGGTGCCGAGGATGTCGGTCGACAAAGTCGCGTGTGATGTGGATGTGAGACATGACTCAGGTGTTGTCTCACAAATAATGAGCAATTCGGGAATAAATATCCGGAGGTATCCCTGCCTCGTGCCCTGCGAGCTCTTTCGTTTCGTTGAAGTTGGTGACAGAGATGTGACGCATGGGTTCGGTGAATTTCCCTACCGGGTACGCAGTCGGTGACGACTACTGACATAGCCTCACCTTCATGGGCACGACCCCGCTCTTTCGTCTCGAATCGTCCGATGCCGACAGGCAACGGGTCGAGAACGCGCTGCGGGATTCGGTGAAGACTTCCGATGCCTACCTCACCGACCTGGCATCACACTTGTTGCTCGCGGGGGGAAAGCGGCTCCGTCCGATGTTCTCGGTCGTGGCATCGCAGATCGCGGGAGCCCCAACGACCGAAGAGGCGGTTTTCGGCGGAATTTCGTGCGAGCTCGTCCATCTCGGGTCGCTCTATCACGATGACGTGATGGATGAATCTCCGACTCGACGGGGCGTCGAAACCGTGAATGCGAAATGGGGAAACCTTCAGGCGATCCTTGCCGGAGACTTCTTGCTGTCTCGGGCGTCCGAGATTGCCGCATCACTCGGTACCGAGGTTGCGGGGCTCCTTGCTCGAACCATCGGCCGTTTGTGTGAAGGCCAGATCGAAGAGCTTCGACACACCTACAACGTCGCCAGGCCAGTCGAAAGTTACCTGTCCTCGATCAGCGGCAAGACTGCGTCGCTGTATGCAACATCGGCACGGATCGGCGGCATCGTGTCGAAGTTCGACCGTTCGGTCGTCGATGCCTTGACCGCTTATGGCGAGGCGTACGGCATGGTCTTTCAGATCGTCGACGATCTGCTCGATCTCTCGGCAACCGATGAGGAGCTCGGCAAGCCAGCCGGACACGACATGGTCGAAGGCGTGTACACGCTTCCCGTTCTTCACACACTCGCAAGTGGCGGCGTGCCGGCACGTGAACTTGCTGACGTCTTGGGCAAGCCTCTCGATTCCGTCGAGCGTGACAAGGCCTTGGCGATCGTGCGCTCGAACGGCGGTCTCACCTCGACCGTCAAGATCGCCCAGGCCTATGTGGAGGAGGCCCAGGAAGTGACGAAGGCCTTCCCGAATTCCGCTGCAACTCTTGCCTTGCGTGAAGCACCGGCTGCTCTTCTCGCAACAGTCATCGATCGCTGACCGGCGATCACGTCGAAACAGCGGGTCGCGTCACTGAGATCGGTTACGCCAGGATCGACAGCAGGTGATCAGCTGCCGCGAGGCCGGATAGCGAGGCACCTTCGACTTTGGGTCCCGCGAATGCGTCACCGGCGAACACGAGTGATCCCATGGCGAGGAACGGCTCGTCCCATGGTCGACGGGGTGTTGCGAAGCGCCACTTCTTGTATTCGCTCACGACGCAGTTCGAACGACCGAAGTATTTTCGAGCGTGCTCGATCAGCAACTCTGTTCCGTCTTCGATGGAATCGTCCCAGTGCTCGGCACTCCATTGCGGATTCGCGTGGCACGTGAGAGCGGGGACATCGGAGATTCCCTTCATCGCGTTGTCACCGACCCAAGAGAACACCTCATCCGGATCCTGCAGTCCTCCTGGCAGGTCGAGCCCGGATGGTCCGTCGAGAACCGCAAGGAGTCCGATCGTCCGGTCGTAATCGGCCATGAGCAGATCGCGCGGCAATTCGATTCCGGATTCCACGGTCAAGGAGTAGGACTGCGCAATGGGGCAGGTGACGACGACTGCGTCGGCTGTGAGTCGGGTTCCGTCGTCGATCGTGACCGTGT
>JBIIKC010000254.1:0-3029 GCA_044233375.1 Ilumatobacteraceae bacterium | reverse complement strand
ATTCACTCCCTTTTCTGGCTCGAGACCCGCGTGGGATGCGCGACCGTGGACGATCAACTCGTAGGTGCCAGTTCCCTTACGAGCAGACTTCAGAGCACCCCCATCAGCACTCGGCTCGAGAACGAGCGCTGCTCCACAGGCTCGTGCTCGCTCGATGATGAAGTCCTTCGATGTACCAGATCCGACTTCCTCATCCGCTGAAACAAAGATCTCGACCTGCGACAGATCGTCCAACGAGGCAACTGCATGGATTGCCTGGATGATTCCGGCCTTCATGTCGAAGACACCCGGGCCGAAGACTCGACCTGAATCGACCTGAAAAGGCCTGCGCTCGAGTGTCCCGGCTGGGAACACAGTGTCGTGGTGTCCGACCAGAAGAACTGCTGGATCACCTCCGCCGATCCAATGAACATGGGGTCCGGCATCGGACTGACGAATGGCGGGAGCCGACCCAAGTCTCTTCTCGATGATTTTCGAAAGAACCGAAGCGCTCGTGTCGAGGGCAGTCAAGTCGCGAGACGGCGATTCGGTGTTCACCAACGCAGCGAGATCAGTGAGCATCTCGTCGAGGTCGATATGTCGAGGCACGGTGTCAGTCTCCGATGACCGTGAGGATGAAGAGCTGTTGGCCAGAACTGTGACTTTCGAGCAAGAACTCTCCCAGTCGATCGGCCGTGAACGAGAATTGAACATCTGTGCCGGTGAGTTCCAGGTCGTAACCGTGAAGGTGGAACTCGTCGTCGACTGCACTCCGAACGCGAATCTTGACGGGCGTACCGAGCGCAACCTCTGCTTGCTGCAGGGTGTTTTCAGCCACCTCGATGGTGACGTTCAGAACTTCAGTTTGAGGTAAGCCCGCATCCGGCACATCCCTGTCTGCCGACGTCGTCGGCGGGGATGTCGCAATCGGATCCGTTGGAGACGCCATGTCCGAAATCGTGAATTCTGTTGGATCCTGAACTGACGTCGTGCTGTCTTCGGAACAGGAGCTTGTCAGGATTGCCAGCACGGCCACCCCCGAGAACATCGAAAGGCGGGTGTGCCGACGAGCGGCGTGCGCAATGACCATGGAACCATCGTGTCACAGGAGATCGCCTCTGCCCCACCAGGTTCGACGCTCCAAGACAAAAGAGCCCTTAAACCGCAGGGTTGGTGGAGAAGTCGAACCGACGACATTGACTGACGATGTGGACATCACTTTTTGGGGCGCCGCAGGCACCGTCACCGGCTCACGTTTTCACGTGCGAACCGAGCACTCTCAGATTCTCGTCGATTGCGGACAATTCCAAGGCGACCGGGCGTTGCGTCGGCGCAACTGGGAGCAGTTCCCGATCGACCCGGCAACCCTTGATGCAGTCGTGCTGACCCACGCTCACATCGACCACAGCGGCTATCTCCCAGCTCTCGTGAGAGATGGATTCCGGGGCCCTATCTGGTGCACACGGGCCACAAAAGATCTCTGTGAACTTCTGTTGCGCGATTCGGCCATGCTTCAAGAGGAAGAAGCCTTCTACGCGAACAAACACAAGAGCAGCCGTCACGATCCTGCGCTTCCCTTGTTCACGATCCGAGATGCCGAGGCCGCCCTGGATCTCTTCGAGACCCGCATGTTCGATCATGATTTCCCCATCACCGACGACATGACTGCATCGTTCAGCAGAGTCGGCCACATCCTCGGCGCAAGTTGTCTCAGGGTCGAAGATGGCTCATCGTCGATCTTGTTCAGTGGCGATGTCGGTCGCTCGAATGACCCGATCATGAGAGCACCATCTCTGCCACCTGCTGCCGACATGTTGATACTCGAGTCGACATACGGGGATCGATTGCACGCCCCTACGAATCCGACCGAGGAACTCGCCGAGATCGCTGTCGAAACTCTTGGTCGAGGCGGGATCCTGCTGATCCCCTCGTTCGCAGTGGGACGCAGTCAGACAATTCTTCATCTCCTCGCCGAGATGCGCTGGAAGGGAACGATCCCGGACGTCCCCATATTCCTGAACAGTCCAATGGCGATCGATGCAACCGAACTCATGCTCGAGTATTCGAGCGAGCACCGACTGTCGGTCGACGAATGTGAGCGAATCAGCGACGGAGTCATCTTCACTTCGTCTGTCGAAGACTCGATCGAACTCACTCGCCGATCCGGCCCGATGATCGTCTTGTCAGCGAGCGGCATGGCAACGGGTGGAAGAGTTCTGCATCACCTCCGACAAGTACTTCCTCAATCGAACAGCACGGTCGTCTTCGTAGGACATCAGGCGGCAGGCACTCGGGGTCAGCTCCTGATCGATGGCGCCCCTTCGGTGCGCATCTTCGGTGAATTCATCGATGTCGCGTGTTCGGTGAAGCACATCGAATCCCTCTCGGCACATGCGGATCGTGACGAACTGGTCTCCTGGATCTCTTGCATCTCCCAGCCGCCCACGAAGACCTACATCGTCCATGGAGAGCCCTCGGCCGCAGAGTCGATGTGCAACGAGATCGAGACTCGGCTCCACTGGCCAGTCGACATCGCCATCCATGGCGAGACCGTGAGAGTTCCGAGCAAACTCGATTGATCGAACCTCACCACAGCAGAGGCAGATCTTGCAGGCTGGCGGCCGAAACCTTGCGATCTCAGCCGCCAGCCTGCTTCTCAGGGAACTCCCGGAATGTGGCGGAACAATCCGACTATCGCCCCCTGCGGTACGTCGGGATCATGACAGATGAAACGATCGATTCACCTGTGGTTCGACCTAGTCCCGCGCTTCGTCCATTCGGCATTCGAATGAGTGCCTGATCGGGCAATGTGATTCATCACTATTGCCCGATCGGGCAAGCGCAATCTCCACCATCGTTCTCTCGACGGCCTCGACTCAAAAATCCCCCGTACCATTGAACGTGTGGCTGTCGGGAAGAATGCGATGACAAGTTCATCCGAGTCATGGGAGCACCTCGTCGCTGTCGGTCTCGTCGCTCGAGACCTCACTCCGAGTGCCATCGCCCGATTCGCCGGCGTCCACACCGCTGAGGCAGGAGCTGCCCTCGAG
>JBIIKC010000252.1:0-3040 GCA_044233375.1 Ilumatobacteraceae bacterium | reverse complement strand
TGACCCCATGGGTCCGTCGTCGACAACACGGAGTCGAACCGACGGGAGACCGACGATCTGGGTTCTCGGAGACCAACTGAATCGCCAGTCGGCTTCGCTCGTCGATGCCACACCGGATACCCATCGAATTCTCTTCGTCGAGAGCGATGCGAAAATCCGTTCGAAGAAATGGCACATCCAGCGAGCCCACTTCATCATCGCATCGATGAGACGATTCGCAGCAGAGTTGCGCGCCGAGGGATTCGACGTCGACTACCGCAAGGCCTCATCCCTCCGGGCCGGCTTCGAGGAACATCGTCGAGAACACTCCCCTTCTTCAGTGAACGTCATGGAGCCGGCGAGCTGGGACGGTCTCGAGCTCGTTCGCTCTCTCGGCTGCTCGATCGTGCGCAGCAACCAATTCCTCTGTCACTACGAAGACTTCTCTGCTTTCGCATTCGAGCGGTCGAAAACTCACAAGACACTGAAGATGGAGGACTTCTACCGTTGGCACCGCTCCCGTCTCGGCTATCTCATGGCCGAAGACGGGCAACCGGTAACCGGGCAATGGAACTACGACCACGACAATCGTGAGCCACCCCCGAAAGATGCCGCCCGTGCGTTCGCAGCTCCGATCCACGACGAGCTCGACGAACTCGACCATGCAGTCGTTTCCGAACTCGGGCCGTGGTGCGCAGGAGACGATCCGACTGGAATCTGGGCAACCAGTCGTTCCGGTGCTCTCCGCAGACTCGACCATTTCATTGTCGACGTGCTTCCCAAATTCGGTCCTCACGAGGATGCCATGACCACGGAGAGCTGGCATCTCGCCCACTCACTGTTGTCCCCCTATCTCAACATTGGACTGCTGCATCCGCGCGAAGTCTGCGATCGCGTCCAGGACGCCTACGACTCGGGACTCGTGCCCATCGCATCTGCAGAGGGATTCCTTCGTCAGATCATCGGCTGGCGCGAATACGTGTGGGGCCGGTACTGGTCGTGGATGCCCGAATACCGATCTCGCAACGAACTCGGTGCCGATTCGAATCTCCCTCCCGTCTTCTCCGATCCCAGCAGAACTCACATGAACTGCATGTCGCATGTGCTGTCAGGCGTACAGGAACGCTCCTACGCACATCACATTCAACGACTGATGATCATCGGCAATCTGTGTCTGACAGCAGGAATCGATCCGCTGCAAGTGAACGATTGGATGTGGGCGAACTTCGTCGATGGAGCCGAGTGGGTGATGCTGCCCAATGTGATCGGCATGTCCCAATTCGCCGATGGAGGGATGATGGCGACGAAGCCCTACGCATCCGGCGGCGCATACATCCACAAGATGAGCAACTACTGCCGCGGTTGTCGCTACGACAGGACGAAGAGGGTCGGAGACGATGCCTGCCCGTTCACCACTCTCTACTGGGATTTCATGGCACGGCACGAAAGTCGCTTCGCCCGCAATCCGCGCATCGCCCAACAGGTTCGAGCGGCATTCAAGTTGGCCGATCTCGATCGAGTCCGGGAACGGGCTGTCGAAGTTCGGACGAAGTTGGCATCGGGCGAACTCTGATCGCACATCACGATCGTCCAACAACGCACGATCTCAAACTGGCGGCTTGGCGCGTCGAAATCCCCGTCTGTCCTCGACTTTCAAACGAGCCTTCTGCTCCTCCTCGAGAGCTGCTTCTTCGGCGACGAGTCTCTTCATACTGTCCAGACGTCGAACGTCGACGACACCGCCTTCAACTGCTCGTCGCACCGCACATCCCGGTTCGTCCTCGTGCTTGCAGTCACGAAAACGGCAGGCATCGGACAAATCGAAAATGTCTGCAAACGCTCGTTCAATGCCGGTTCCACTCGACCAGAGACTGACAGCTCGCACGCCAGGTGTGTCGATGAGCCAACCCGCCGAACCGACTGGCTCCGCAGGAAGAGCAACGAGCTGGACAGCTGTCGTCGTGTGGCGGCCACGTTGATCGTTCTCCCGAACAGCAGCAGTGCTCTGGACAATGTTGCCGACGAGAGCATTGACGATCGTGCTCTTTCCGACTCCACTCGCTCCGAGCAGCGCAACGGTCTTGTAGTCCGCCGCGTACGTACGGAGTCCGTCGATTCCGTCACGGCGAATTCCACTCACGACATGAACTGCAATGCCAGGTGCGACCGCTTCCAGGGATGCAACACGGCGGGCAGTCTCTTGTGGATCGTCCATCAGATCCAATTTGGTCAGCACGAGCACAGGTTGTGCACCGCTGTCGAAAGCCAGAACGAGTTCTCGTTCGAGTCGTCGTTGGTTGGGTGGTGAGATCAGCGCATGCAGCAAGAAGACGACGTCGATGTTCGCTGCAATCACATGTGCTTCGGCACGCTGGCCCTCGAAACTTGCCCGACGCTTGAAAGCGCTGCGACGAGGGAGGACGACCTCGACCCGCTCGGAATCCCCGGAGACGACGACCCAGTCGCCCACTGCAACATCTGCCCCGATGTTGCGCACACGCACGACGTCACTGCGTTCTTCGAGCAGCGTGGTCGAGGTCACAGTCGGGTGTTGCGGCGGGGCGAACCAGACGGTGCTCCATCCCCTGTCGATTCGAGCCACCCGCCCAGGAACGGCGTGATCCGAGGAACTCCAGCCATGACGCGCGCAGACGTCATTCCACACATCGTCCCAAGTCACATCCCAGCCCAGGGCCTGACAAGCACCACTCACCATCACGACCGTAGCCTTGAGGGAGCACGACACCACCGAAACCGTGCAAGGGGACCCCAACCATGCTCGTCCGAGTCGCCGGATGGTGCTTTCGACACCACTGGCTCACCATCTTCATCTGGATCGTGGCATTGGGTTCGGGTTTCGGCGTGTCCAACGGAATTCTCGGAGGCGATGCCTTCGAAACCCGCTTCTCGATTCCCGAAACCGAAAGTCTGCGGGCTCTGGACTTGCTCGAAGAGGCATTCCCGGAAATCGACTCCATCACCGACGCTCAGATCGTCTTCGAATCACAACGCGGTCTCGACGACCTCGAAGTCGCCGTTGCGATCACCGAGTTCCTCGATG
>JBIIKC010000251.1:0-3041 GCA_044233375.1 Ilumatobacteraceae bacterium | reverse complement strand
CAGCGGCAGCCGATCTGTGCCCGACGGCAGCCATCACGGTGGAGGGCTGAGTTCCCCATCGTGGGCTTCCACGACAAGTTGAAACTCGCCTGGTCGAGCACCGACTCGATGGTGTGCGTGGGTCTCGATCCGGATCCTGCAAAGTTGCCCGAGTCCTTGACGGGCCGAGACGCGATTTTCCATTTCTGTGCAGCCATCGTCGATGCCACTGCTGACCTCGTGTGCGCGTTCAAACCTCAGATCGCGTACTTCGCCGCAGTCGGTGCAGAATCGCAGCTGGAGAAGCTTTGTGAGCACATCCGCACCAACCATTCAGAAGTGGTGCTGATCCTCGACGCGAAGCGCGGCGATATCGGACCGACCGCCGAGCGATACGCGCAAGAGGCGTTCGTTCGCTACGGAGCCGATGCTGTCACCGTGAATCCGTATCTCGGGTCGGACACGCTCGAGCCGTTCTTCGCCCATGCCGGCAAGGGTGTGATCGTGCTGTGTCGTACCTCGAACCCGGGTAGTGCGGATTTCCAGTCTCTCGAGACTGCCGACGGTCCAATCTTCGCTCATGTCGCCCGACGGGCCGTCAGCGATTGGTCACGGCGCGGTGATACGGCACTCGTGGTCGGGGCGACCTATCCAGAGGAACTCGACGTCGTTCGTTCGATCGTCGGCGACATGCCGTTGTTGGTTCCAGGTGTCGGCGCACAAGGTGGAGATGTCGAAACCACCGTTCGAGCCGGACGAGACTCGAGTGGGTACGGCATGATGATCAACTCGTCGCGGGCGATCATGTACGCATCATCTGGCGACGACTATGCGTCGGCTGCTCGACGCGCTGCGGCTGATCTCAGGGATCAGATCCGCGCAATCCCGTAGGTGATCGCGATCACCGTGTGTTCGGGAGGGCGTCCTCCTGAGCCTCCGCCATCCGGCGGTAGTGATCGATGTCGATGTCGATGTCGGGCCGCAAATCGACCCGGTACGCGAATTCGAGGTCGAACTCGTCGATCAGTTCTGCCAACTCCCATGGCTCGGGATCATCTGGACCACCATCAGGACCCCCTGGAACACACCCGCCGGATCCATCGGTGATCCTGAGAGTCGAAAGCATTGGTGGCCGGCTCGGGGTTCCAAAACCAGTCTCCTCCGCGAAGAAGAAAATCAGCATGTGCAGATCGCCGAGATCGAGAACCCATGGATCAGGTCCAAAGGTTGCGACAAAGCACGGCGTGAACGCGACGGGTTGGCGAGAAGTGCAATCATCGACGAATTCGAAACTCACGAGATAGAAGCCGAACAAAATACCGTCCTCGTCGACCGCAGCTCGCTCCGCATCGAAGAACTCATCCGGGATCGTGAGATTCACGGTGAGCGGCAGAACCACGCTGTAGGAGGCCGTGGGGTATACCAGTCCTCCCGCTTCGGTCGGAGCCAACGCCGACGTGATCAACACCGAGACTCCGAGCCCGAGATCATCATCGATACAGTCTTGACCGAGATAATTGTTCAGGTCGAGGCTTCCTCCACCGGCAGTCACGCTCGGAGATGCGAAGGTCATTCCAACGGAAATCGACGAAAGAGCGATGAGGCACTTCAGCGCCGTTCGGGACAGGCGTTGAGTTCTCGGGCGGATGGACATGCCAGAAAATGTAGGTCAAACCTTTGTGCGTCGAGCACTGCCGAGCAAAGTTTGGACGAAAGTGCCCGATCGGGCAATTTTCGTCACGCGGTCAGGCAGACAGAACGTGAACGCTCGTGATCCCCGGCGACGTTCTCAGTGTCGTCAGCACCTCGTCCGGCACGGGACCCGAGGACGCGATCACCATCAGAGCCGATCCCGGGGCAGGGCTGCGACCCACGTCCATGTCGTTGATGTTCACACCGGCATTGCCGAGCACCGTGCCGACGAGACCGATCACACCCGGGCGGTCGTCATTACGGACCACCAACATGTTGTCTGCCGGCGGTACGTCGGTCGAATGATCCTCGATCATGACGAGTCTCGGCTCGCCGCGCCGGCCTGTCAGAGTGGCTGCGATCGAGTGCCCGTCCCCGCGCAGAGTCAGTAGGTTCACGAACTCGCGAGATTCACGAGACGATGTCTCGCGCACTTCGACCCCGGCGTTCTTCGCAAGTTGCGGTGCGTTCACGTACGACACCGGTTCGTCGCTGATCGATGCAAAGAATCCTTTGAGCACACCGAGAGTCAGAATCCGGTTGTCGTACTGACCAATCTCGCCTTCGGTGACGATCTCCAGTTGGCCGGGCAGTTTCTCGACGAGCGAAGCGAACAGACCACCCAATCGCTCGGCAAGCGGAAGGTACGGGCGCAACGTCTCATTCGCTTCGGCTGCCGACACGTTGACCGCGAATGGCACGAAGTCACCAGCGAGAGCGAGTTTCACCATCTCCGCGATCGTGTCACCAGCTTTGTCCTGGGCTTCTCGCGTACTGGCTCCGAGGTGCGGCGTGACGACAATGTTGTCGAGACCGAACAAAGGCGAATCCGTACAGGGTTCGACGTCGAACACGTCGAGGGCGGCCCCAGCGATACGGCCCGATCGCACAGCCTCTGCAAGATCGTTCTCGTCGACAATGCCCCCTCGAGCCACGTTGATCACGCGCAGGTCGGACTTCGCTTTCGCGAACAGGTCCCGTCCGATGATTCCTTTGGTCTCTTTGGTCTTCGGTAAATGCACCGTGATGAAATCGCTCTGCACGATCACATCGTCGAGTGACATGAGGTCGACACCCATCTGGCGGGCTCGATCGTCGGACACATACGGGTCGAATGCCACGAGGCGCATTCCGAATCCCTGGGCTCGCTGTGCGACCAACTTGCCGATGCGTCCGAGGCCGATGATGCCGAGTGTCTTGTCGGCGAGTTCGACGCCTTCCCACTTGCTGCGCTCCCAGCGACCCGCCTTGAGAGCCGCATGCGCCTGAGGAACATTGCGGGCACATGCGAGCAAAAGTGCCATCGTGTGCTCTGCAGCCGAGACGATGTTGCTCTGCGGAGCATTGACCACCATGACTCCGCGAGTTGT
>JBIIKC010000250.1:0-3048 GCA_044233375.1 Ilumatobacteraceae bacterium | reverse complement strand
TCGTTTCAGGCGAAACGATACTCCGATGTGAGCACCCTAGGGTAGGGAGAGTGATCAGAGCCACAACACCGGGTCAGAACAGCCGACACCATCGTCGAACCATCGTGATGCGGGCCCTCCTCGTACCCACATCGGCGGGCATCCTTCTTGGCTGTTCGAGTGACGGCCGTGTGATGCGCGAACCAACTATCGACCAGAACGAGTCGATCATCACGACAACCATGGCTCCCGAGGAACCGGTGGGCTTCGACACGGCACCCTTACCAGGAAACGAAGAGCAGAACCTCGAAGTCACCATCCCGTGGTCGGAGGGAGATCGCATTCCGGTGCAGTTCACCTGCAACGGCTCGAACGTGTCGCCGAATGTTGCGTGGTTCGATGTGACCCCTGAAGCTGTCGGTATCGCAATCGTGATGTACGAGATCGGAGTCGACCAGACCGTTCACTGGATCGTGGCCAATCTCGATCCCGCTCGCGCGTTCATCGAATCGGGCGAACTGGACACACCTGACGTTCCAGCCGGAGTCGTCGTCGGCCTCAACGACCAGTCCCCAAGTGCAGGACCGACTCAGGGCTACCGAGGTCCATGTCCAGCAAAAGGCACTGCATCCACCTACACACTCGAAGTGCATGCTCTCGGTCAGATCATCGAACTGCCATCCGGTACTCCTGCCCAAGATCTACGCAGTGCAATCGATCTTGTTTCCATTCAGAGAGCTGCAATCACCGCCTACGCAGAAGGCTGATGTGACATGACCGGCACCCCCGAACATTCGGACAGCCAGAACGACTCGTTGCGCCGTCAAGCCATGAACGAGCTCTCCAATCTCATCTCGACCTCTGACGACGCGTTCGTTCTCACCGATGTCTCCGGAGCCATTCTCTATGCGAATCACACTTCGGTGGATCCCGATTCACTGACCCGTTTCGCTCGCCAGCAGATGCCCCGTTCGGCGCTCGCAACTCCTGGTTCGAGGTGGCGAGGTGAAGTTTCTTTCGATGTCGACGGAGACCCCAGAACCTTCGATGTGCAAGTCGTCTGCGGTGACACGTCCTTGGCCTTCCAGGCTCGCGACATCACTGCATCACTTCGGCTTCAGAAGCAACTCGTGCATCTCGCTTCACATGACGCCCTCACTGATCTCGCGAACAGATCCCATCTCCTGCGTCGCCTTGCTCGAGCCATCGAACGCGCTCGAACCAACCATTCGAATGTGGCGCTTCTCTACATCGACATCGACGATTTGAAACGCGTCAACGATTCAGTCGGACACGAACTCGGAGATTCTCTGATCGCAGCCGTCGGTCAGCGTTTGCGATCATCGACTCGACCCGAGGATCTCGTGTCCCGAATCGGCGGAGATGAATTCGTCGTCCTGTGCGAAGGAATCGACGACGAAACATCTGCCTCGCAGATGGCCGAGCGAGTTCGTCGATGTGCGAGCGGGCGATACATGTTGCCGGGTCTCGACACCGACCTCACGGTCAGTCTCGGCGTGGTGATGTACGCAGCAATGGGTGAAACCGAGATGTCCGCAAGGACTGCGGAATCACTTCTGCGCGACGCCGACAAAGCGATGTATCACGCCAAGTTGCGTGGCAAGGCGCGCAGTGAGGTGTACACCGAGGCAATGCGCACCGCCGAGCACGAACGCACTCGCCTCGCTGCCGACCTCGAACATGCAGTCGAACGCGATCAGCTGTTCCTCGTTCACCTGCCGATCGTCTCCCCCCACACCCATCGGATCGTTGCCACAGAAGCTCTGGTTCGTTGGCATCACCCGGACCGAGGAGTCCTCCAACCGGCAGCCTTCATCGATCTGGCCGAGGGTTCAGGAGCCGGTCGATCGATCGGAAAATGGGTGATCCGTCGTGCCGTCGAGGACCTTCATCGCTGGATCGATGAGAGTCGAGTCGACGGGCACTTCGTCGTCCACGTGAACGTGGCACGGTCGCACGTCCTCGAACCCGACTTCGCTGATTCGTTTCTCGACGCCGTAGCGGTCGGGTCGTTGCGTCCGGACCAGATCGTCATCGAATTCAACGAGAAAGTCGTTCTCGACGACGATGGCCGGGCAGTGCGGGCGCTTCAAGGACTTCGCCGACGGGGAATTCGCTTGTGCCTCGACGACTTCGGAGCCGGCATGTCGTCGCTGACCAGTCTGACAGCCTGTCCCGTCGACTTCGTGAAGTTGGACGGCACTCTCGTACACGGTCTCGGCGAAGGAGGCCATGACGAACCCATCGTTCGCAGTGTCATTCAACTGGCTCATGGTTTCGAAGCATCAGTCATCGCCGAATCGGTGTCGACTTCACTTCAGATCGAGCGGTTGATAGCACTCGGATGCGATCTGGTACAGGGATTTCACATCGCAATGCCCGTCCCCGCGGCGGACTTCGAAGCAGGGACCGCTACCGTCTTCACTGCGTGACAGCGAACGAACTTCCCCCTCCCGTCCTCCCTCGCTGCTATCGACATCCCGAGGTAGCGACTGGTCGTTCGTGTACGCGCTGCGGAAAGCCTGCTTGCGGGGACTGCCTTCGCCCTGCAGCGATCGGAAGCCAATGTCCCGATTGTCTGAAGGCGTCCTTGCCACCGCCGAAAACGCGTGCCCTCGATTGGAATGCCCGCCAGCATGCTCTCGTCTCGCGCATCATCATCGTTGTCAACGTCCTGGTCTTCGGTTGGGTCGTCATCGGAGACGTCGGTGCAGCAGGAGGCTTCGCCAGTTCGCTGACGTCACGCGAAATCGATCTCGGTCTCAACCGTGATCTCCTGGCCATCACTCATGAGTGGTATCGACTCGTGACCGCAGGATTTCTCCACTTCGGAATTCTGCATCTCGGAATGAACATGTTCTTGCTCTACCAACTCGGCGAGATGCTCGAACGACCCCTCGGAAGATTGCGATTCGGTCTCCTCTATGGGGCATGTCTCCTCGGCGGATCGCTCGGGGTTCTCGTGATCTCAGCCGATAGCGGCGGATTGCACGGGGGAGCATCTGGTGCAGTGTTCGGACTCATGGCCGCAGCAACCGTCGGCATGTA
>JBIIKC010000248.1:0-3054 GCA_044233375.1 Ilumatobacteraceae bacterium | reverse complement strand
TGCAGAGGAATCGATCGATGCGACGTCCCACTCGCCGCATCGGCGTACCACGCGGATGCCACGGACGACCACGGGACGTTCGTCGGGCTGGGAGTCGATTTCGTTGCCGCAGCAATCGAGCACCTGCGAACCAGAACTCGTTCCACAACCCATTTCCTCTCCGAGCCGATCATTGACTTCACGTCGACCACTTCGGCAGATGTGGAAGTCCAAGTGCTGGCTTGGCATCGAATTTCCGGTGAGAGCGGTGAGTACCTCGAGAAATTCTGCGGTCGCTATCACGATCGCTTCGAGTGCCGAAACGGGGACTGGAGAATTTCCCACAGATCGCTGACATGGGATTGGGATGCGAAGGAGCTCATCGAGAACGCCTTCAGGCCTGGAGCCTTCACCCCATCGCCCAGATCCTGAGTGCCCACTCCACGACACGCATCGGCTCGCAGACCGGTCCCGACCACGACTACGGTTCACCTTTCGACAGAGGAGATCTTCATGAGCCGTATTCCCACCTCCACGTCCGAGATCACGACCGAGTGGATGACAGAGAAGATGAGAGGCGGTGGCGCGATCGCTCCGTCCACCACGGTCAGACGAATCGAGCGAGATGCCATGGGTACCGGCATCGGATTCATGGGAGAAGTGGGACGACTTCGACTCGAATACGACGGAGGATCGGGGCCTTCGTCGGTCATCTGCAAGATCCCCACCCAAGACCCCAACGTGCGAGGTCTCCTCGCCGCTGCTCGGGTCTTCGAGCGCGAGGCCCGGTTCTACATCGACGTCGCACCAACCCTGGAAGTCGTGCCCCAAGCCCATGCCGTTGTCGCCGATTTCGAGAACGATGACTACGTACTCGTGTTGCAGGATCTCGGTCACCTTCGGGTCGGCGACCAAGCCGCTGGTGTCGGAGTCGATGATGCCCACGCAGTGATGACAGCCGCGGCCAGACTCCACGCCGAATACTGGATGAGTCCGAAGTTGGACGCAATCTCATGGATGCCCTCGGCCAACTCAGAGGGAATGAAGATCGGTCGGGAGGTCTACAACGCGTCGTTGCCTGGATTCCTCCAGGTTTTCGCGCATGCGGTGCAGTCCGACATGGTGCCGATCATGGAGCGATTCGGGGACAACGTCCACCAATTGCTCGACCGAATCGCGTCGATGCCTGCGACGATCGCCCACTTCGATTTCCGACTCGACAATCTCTTCTTCGACGACTCGACCGGTGACGTGCGGATGATCGATTTCCAGACCGCCAGCAAAGGCGGCGGCGCATACGACATCGGCTATTTCTTGAGCCAGAGCATGGCCGCCGACATCCGCCGAGCCAACGAGGACTCCCTTCTACACGCCTATCACGACGAATTGGTTCGACTCGGGATCGCGAACTATTCGTTCGAGCAGTTCTTCAAGGATTATCGAATCGGAGTGCTCTACGGATGGATCATCCCCGTCTACGCCGTCGGCACTCTCGACTCCACCAGCGAGCGAGCCATGGCTCTGTGGACCGAGGTCATTCAGCGCGCGCAGTCTGCAATGCGCGATCACAATGTTCAGGAGTTCCTGAACTGACCTCTGGTCGAAATGGACCGAGGTGTTCGGTCAGGATCCGGGTAGTGGATAGTGGATCCCGGGAATCCCTGGCGCCAACGCCTCGTACCAATCGGGCCGAGGTTGGACTCCCGGATATCCCTTGCCCACCTTCTCGGACTCCCCGCTGTTCCACTCATGGTGAATTGGCGGGATCTGGTAGTAGCCGTTTGCTGCATTCGTTCCACCATCCACGAGCAGATCGTGACCCGTGATGTAACTCGCCGCGTCCGAAGCCAAGAACATGACCGGTGCGACGACTTCGTGAAGTTCTCCAATTCGCCTCATTGGCGTTCGACTGGCGATCCATTTGTCCATTCCGAGCGTCTCGAGAGCCGGTCGAACCATCTCGGTCATGATGAATCCCGGCGATACCGAGTTCACTCGCACTCCCCTGTCTGCCCACTCACAGCCAAGTTGCTGCGAGACATTGCGCAGCCCACCTTTCGCTGCTGCATAGGCGATCACATTGTTCTCGTTGCCCCCGCTGCCCATGATCGAGCAGATGTTGACGATCGAACCAGATTGCCGCTGCAGCATGTGGTGACCGACTTCTCGCAGGTACATGAAGGCGCCGGTCAAATCGATCGAGATGATCCAGTTCCATGTTGCGGTGTCGTACACCTCAGCCGAAAGTCCGCGCAGGTCGCTGACACCGGCATTGTTGATGAGGACGTCGATCTTGCCGTGCTCGTCGATCGCCGTTCGCACGACCTTTCTCACGTCGTCTTCGATCGCCACGTCACCCGGAGCCACTGTCACCTTCGAGCCGAGAGCTCTGCACCGTTGTGCAACCGCCTCCAGCATCTCCGTCGACCTGGCAGTCAGAACCAGATCCGCGCCGTCCATCGCGAAAGCTTCGGCAAATCCCTCACCGAGTCCGTACGACGCTCCGGTGATGAGAACCGTCTTTCCACTGAATTGACCCATG
The DNA here is from genome assembly GCA_044233375.1 of Ilumatobacteraceae bacterium. Lineage (GTDB taxonomy): Bacteria > Actinomycetota > Acidimicrobiia > Acidimicrobiales > Ilumatobacteraceae > Casp-actino8. The sequence goes on along the minus strand of JBIIKC010000248.1, from coordinate 533 downwards.
CCATTCCCCCCTCGTAGTGGACGCCACAGTAGATCCCGGACTCGGCCCGACGCATACGCAGAACCCGTTCGACGCCTGAAACCTGGCGCTCGGGACGGCGAAGAGCAATGTGAAACTGGCGCGAATCCCCACGCACTAGGTTGACGGGTCGTCTGCCGATCGAACACTGGCGCGGCGAAAGGAAGGTCATCATGGCATCTTCAGGAAGGCTCGAGGGAAGAGTTGCCGTCGTCTCCGGAGGGGCGAGTGGGATCGGAGCAGGTATCGCCGAGAGCTTCGTCGAGGAAGGGGCTCGCGTCGTCATCACCGACGTACAAGAGGGTCCAGGCTCCGAACTCGCCTCTCGACTCGGATCCGCAGCGCTCTTCGTGAGAACGGATGTGACGATCGAGTCGGACGTCGCCTCCGCAATCGACAGGACTGTGGCGCATTTCGGTCGCCTCGACGTCATGGTGAACAACGCCGGCATCGTCGGAGCCGTTGGTCGCATTGCAGACACATCGGTCGAGTACTGGGATCGCACGGTGGCGATC
>JBIIKC010000249.1:0-3054 GCA_044233375.1 Ilumatobacteraceae bacterium | reverse complement strand
GAACAGTCTGAATCGCATCATCGATCGAGCAATCCAGGTTCACGGAGCACTCGGTTACTCGACCGATACGCCTCTGGCGAACATGATGCAACACGCTCGGTGGGCGCGATTCGCCGACGGAGCCGACGAAATCCATCAAATGCGCATCGCGGAGAACACGATCAAGTCCTTCACGGACACGGGCACCACGCGTCTTGCGACTGGTGATTTGCCCCTGTGATCAAGCTGTGGTCGGTCGTGATGTCGCAGTGATCTCACCGACTGCCACTGCACGAGCCCATCGATAGTCAGCCTTTCCCGAAGGGGAACGGAGAACTTCGTCGACGAAGATCACTTCCTTGGGGAGTTTGTAGCGAGCAATGTGCTGTTCGGCTTGCTGAAGAATCGATTCCGGATAGACGATTCTGTGGGGTCTCAACTGGACCAGTGCGACGACTTCTTGTCCCCAGCGCTCGCTCGGGCGACCAGCAACGACACAATCGGCGACATCGGGATGAGGTTTGATCGCCGCCTCGACTTCCTCGGCGAAGATCTTCTCGCCTCCGGAGTTGATGGTGACGGAATCCCGTCCGAGCAATTCGACCATTCCGTCGATGTGCAGACGTGCGCGGTCTCCTGGAACGACATAACGGACTCCATCGACGACGGGATACGTGCGAGAGGTCTTGTCCGGATCCTCCAAGTATCCGAGTGCAAGTCGACCGCTCTTCGCAAGCCATCCCGCGCCGTCGTGGCCGGGATCGAGAACCTTGTCGAATGATTCGGACAGGACATGGTTGTTCGGTGCCAATGGAAAGAGACCTGTAGCCGAGTTTCCTGCTGCCGACACATGGGAGAGTTGTCCGCCTGCTTCGGAAGATCCGAGTCCATCGATGATCATGAGGTGCGGCAGATGGGCCAGCAGTTTGTCCTTGAGGTGGACAGACAGAGGAGCCCCGCCCGAAAGCAGGACGGTCAACGAGCTGAGGTCGTACGACGCACGGTCGAGTTCGTCGACGAGAGGACGAGCGAATGCGTCTCCAACGATCAGCAGGAAGTCGATGCGCTCTCGTTCGATGGTCGACCAGATGTCAGTCGGGTCGAGACGTTCGGGAATCGACGGAATGAAAACCGTGCCGCCCGTGTTCCAGGTACCGAAACTCACCCAGTGACCTGCTCCGTGCATGAACGGTGGAGCGATCAGCGCGCGTCGACCAGTTGCCGCAGCCAGGAAATCGTCGAGAGTTTCAGCAGTCTTCAGTCCGCCGAAGCATTCGACGAGTGCATCCGACTGGCGCCACATCACACCCTTGGGCATCCCGGTGGTTCCACCCGTGTAGAGGATGTACAAGTCATCCGGAGATTGTTCGGTGATCTGCTCTGGCGATGATGAGGAAATTGCATCCTCGAACCACACGGCACCGGGGAGCAAGGAGACACCGGATTCGTCGGGAACTTGGAGGAGAATTCGAAGACGGGGCAGTCGATTCAGCAATTCGCCGAGAAGCGGAGCAAAACGTGAGTGGAACACGATTGCTGTGGCTTGGGAATCGGTGAGGAGATACAGCAACTCGTCGGCAACGTATCGGTAGTTGACATTGAAAGGAGCAACACTCGCCTTGAATGCGGCGAGCATCGCCTCCAGGTATTCGTTGCCGTTGTGGAGATAGATCGCAAGGTGATCCTGCCCGCTGACATGGTTCGCCAGGGACGAGCGATCTTGGTGTCGTCCGAGTCCTTGCTGATGGAAGAACGATGCCAGTCGACGGGTGCGGTCGGTCACCTCGGACCATGACAGGCGACGGTCCCGAAAGACGAGACAATCCTGGTCGGGTCGTGTCGCGGAAATCGCCTCGTGGACTTCTCCGACTGTGAACTCACGCATGACTGGAAACTAGATCTCGTTCGGAGTCTCGAACGAACTCGGTAAGGTTCACACGTGCCCGTGAACAGCAGCCCCGTGTCCGGAAGTTCCCCCGATGGCATCGTGTTCGGTGTCTTCATTCCTCAGGGTTGGAAGATGGAGCTGAGTTCGATTCCCGATCCGCAGGACAAGTGGGCCAAGACCGTGGAGATCGCCGAAATGGCCGAAGATCTCGGTTTCGATTCACTGTGGGTGTACGACCACTTCCACAATGTGCCGAGACCGGCTCACGAGACTGTCTTCGAGTGTTGGAGCACGATTGCCGCCATCAGTCAGCGTACGAGCCGGATCCGACTCGGCCAGATGGTGGGATGCAACAGTTACCGAAATCCCGGTCTTCTGGCGAAAGTGACATCGACCATCGATGTCATGTCTGGCGGACGTCTCGAATGGGGAATCGGAGCTGGCTGGTACGAGAACGAGTACAGGGCGTACGGGTACGACTTTCCGAAGCCGAAAGACCGTATTGGCATGTTGCGTGAGAGCGTGGAGATCGTGCTCAGTATGTGGACGGAGGCGGAGACGACATACAAGGGGAAGTACTACGAACTCAGTCGCGCGAACTGTGATCCGAAGCCGGTGCAACAACCGACCCCACCCGTGTGGATCGGCGGAGGAGGAGAGCAGTTGACTCTTCGAGTCGTTGCTCAGCACGCACATTGCTCCAATTTCGGAGGACTACCCGATGAATGGGAACGTAAGCGCAATGTGCTAGTCGACCATTGCCGAGCTGTTGGTCGTGATCCGGGTGACATCCGGATGACCTGGTCTCCGGAAGTCTTCATTCGAGAGACCGAGGCCGAGATTCTCGAAGCAGGCAACCGAAGCCTGTGGTCCGAAGACATCGATGCATGGAGGACCAACAACCTCGTTGGAACGCCCGAGCAGGTTGCCGAGAAGATCGGAACCTACGTCGACCTCGGATGTCGCGGGTTCGTCCCGTGGTGCGCGGACTACCCCGACACCCTCACCATCGAACTGTTGGCAAAGAAGGTCATTCCCGAGTTCCGATGAGCGGGGTCGCTCCGAGATGACCCTGGTCGAAATCAGATGTACGAGCGGAAGATGATTTCTGCAACGCATGACGGTTTGGGCGCACCTTCGCATTCGAAAGTGAACTCCATCGTCATCTGAGCACCATTGGGAATTTC
>JBIIKC010000247.1:0-3056 GCA_044233375.1 Ilumatobacteraceae bacterium | reverse complement strand
CTCGAATGTCAAGGGAGACATCGATCTTTTCGACGCACTTTCGGGCCAACTCGACGATGTCGAGGTCTTGCACGAAATGGCGCGTGAAGTCGATGACGCTTCTCAAGAGGGCGATATCGAGGAGGGTCTGACGGCTCTGGCTCGGGCGCTGCGCGAACTCGAATTGCGAAGTCTGTTCACGGGAGAACACGACGAGGCCGACTGCATCGTGCAGATCAATGCCAAAGACGGTGGAGTCGATGCTCAGGACTGGAGTGAGATCCTTCTGCGCATGTACCAGCGGTGGGCAGAGAGACGAGGTTTCATCGTCGAGATCGACGACATTTCTCCGGCCACAGAGGCGGGAATCATGTCTGCAGAATTCACGATCAAGGGCCGATATGCATACGGCTTGATGACGTCCGAACGTGGGACTCACCGACTCGTGCGCATCAGCCCGTTCGACAACCAAGGTCGTCGTCAGACGAGTTTCGCAGCTGTTCAGGTCTGGCCGGTGATGGACGATCCCGATGTCGAGATCAACGACAGTGACATTCGCATGGAAGTCTTCCGGGCGTCGGGGGCCGGCGGGCAGCACGTCAACAAGACCTCATCGGCGGTGCGGTTGATTCATGAGCCGACGGGGCTGGTTGCGTCGTCCCAAGAGGAGCGCAGTCAGCTTCAGAACCGGGAAAAGGCGATGAATCGCCTTCGGGCGATGGTGGCTGCACGAATCGAGGAGGAGCACCAGGCTGAACTCGATCGAATCGCCGGCAAGCAGGCGACCGTCGGCTGGGGAAGCCAGATCCGCAGTTACGTTCTTCAGCCGTATCAGATGGTCAAAGATTTACGGACGAACATCGAGTCGAGCAGTGTGTCAGAAGTTCTGGATGGAAACGTGGACGAATTCATGGAGGGTTACCTGCAGTGGCGCCGCTCCGGTGACGGTACCTGAGTTTGGTCCACTGGTAGCCTGAAGGCTCGAGTCGGCTGGACCTGATCAGTCGGCGGGGCTCGGAGACATCGATGATTCGCCTCGACAGTGTGACAAAGACATATGGATCGGAAGCCCCTGCTGTCCGAGATGCATCTTTCGAAATTTCGAAAGGTGAATTCGTTTTCATGGTCGGCCCCTCGGGATCGGGAAAGTCGACCCTGTTGCGGCTGATGAACCGGCAGGAGCAACCCGAGCGTGGCTCGGTCTGGGTGGTCGGTCGCGACATCAATTCCATGGCGGATTCCAAGGTGCCATTCCTTCGCCGCAAGATCGGAAACATCTTCCAGGACTACAAACTCCTCCTCAACAAGACTGTGTTCGAAAACGTGGCCTTCACACTCGAGGTCATCGGACGTCCGAAGCATGTGATCAGACAGCAGGTGCCGGCTGTTCTCGAACTCGTGGGTCTGGCCGGCAAAGAAGATCGCTTTCCCCACCAGCTCTCCGGTGGTGAGCAGCAGCGAGTGTCGATCGCACGCGCCTTCGTGAATCGTCCGCTGATTCTCCTCGCAGACGAGCCCACAGGAAACCTCGACCCAGCTACGGGAGAGGGAATCATGAGGCTCCTCGATCGCATCAACAACACAGGAACGACCGTGGTCATGGCCACGCACGATCAGCGCATCGTCAACCAGATGCGTCGTCGAGTGGTACAGCTCGACCGAGGAGTCATCGTGCGTGATCAGGAGCGCGGGGTCTACAACTGATGTTGACGCGAATCAGTTACGCGTTTCGCGAGACTTGGGCCAGTTTCCAGCGCAACGTCACCCTGACTGCAGCCGCAATCATCACTTCTGCGGTTTCGCTTCTTCTCGTCGGCACGACTTTTCTGATCCAGCGGGCATTCGACAACCTTCTGACTCGGTGGAAGGGCGATGTCGAGTTGATCGTCTATGTGCGATCGGATGCCGCTCCAGAGCAGATCCAGGTCATCGAACAAGCGCTTCGGTCGCAGCCGTCGATCATCGACGTCGATCAACTCCAGTATTTGGATCAGGCTGCCAGTTACACCGAGGCACAGCGACTCTTTGCGGGAGATCCTGGCACGTTGCGTCTGTTGACGCCGGAAAACATTCCATCTCAGTTCAAGGTCGTTCCTCTTGCGCAGGACTCGAATCTGATTCGTGAACTCGGGGAGCAATTCAGATTGCTCCCCGGTGTCAGAGAAGTTGCCTATGCGCAAGACGTCTTCGATGTTGTGGCGCGGCTATCACAGTTCATCCGAGTAGCAACGACTGCAATGTCGATCGTCCTCTTGATCGTTGCCGTCGGATTGATTTGGAACACAATTCGAACAGCAATGTTCGCCCGACGGCGCGAGATAGAAGTCATGAAGCTTGTCGGTGCCACGAACTGGTTCATTCGTATCCCGTTCATGCTGGAGGGATTGCTTCAAGGAATGATTGGGGCTGTTCTCGCCTGTGGCGGTCTGTGGGGTCTGAACTCGGCTTGGACAGGTGCAGTTCTCGATTTCGACGACACCGAATTGTCGGCCCTAGTCGTCACTGGCGGATTCGTGCGATGGATCATGTTGTTGATTCTGCTGATCGGAGCAGTAGCTGGCGCCGTCGGCTCGGGCATCGCCGCTTCCCGTTTCCTCGACGTCTGACGACCCATTAGGGTCACGCCATGGTCTACGAGGAAATCCAGTACGAGGTGGCGCACAACATCGCCACGATCACGCTTCACCGTCCGGACAAACTGAACGCGTTCACAAACCGGATGCTCAAGGAAATCATCTCCGCTTTCGATGAAATCGATGCCGACGATGAGGTTCGGGCCGTCATCGTCACCGGTTCGGGACGGGCCTTCTGCGCCGGAGCGGACCTCTCCGGCGGGGGTGAGACATTTGCCAAGGGTGGAAGCGATGTAGCGGCCAAGACCGGAGTCGTTCGCGACGGGGGTGGTCTTGTCGCGCTCCGTATTTTCGAGTCGACCAAGCCGGTGATCGGTGCCATCAATGGTGCAGCGGTCGGCGTGGGTGTGACGATGACCCTTCCCATGGACATCCGAATTGCCAGCGATTCTGCTCGCTTCGGTTTCGTCTTTGCCCGGCGCGGGATCGTGCCTGAGGCTGCAA
>JBIIKC010000246.1:0-3064 GCA_044233375.1 Ilumatobacteraceae bacterium | reverse complement strand
GCAGCGAGACCGCCGAGGAATGCTGCGACAGGAAGGGTCCAGATGCCGAGTGGGGAAAAGCCGGTCACGATCTGCAGCGCCGCTGCCGACATTGCGCCTGACGACACACCGATGATTCCCGGTTCGGACAGCGGGTTGGCAAACGCACCCTGCATCACGGCCCCAGCAGTGGCAAGACACGCGCCGACGACAACTCCGAGCACGATGCGCGGTAGACGAATGATCCAGACCAGTTCATCAGCGGTGCGATCCGATGGTGTTCCCGACGTCAGGCCGAGGCGACGAGCGATGCTGCCGAGGACGTCCCCAGGTGACACGTTGTACGCGCCGATGAGCGCCGACACGAAAACAGTGGCAACCAACATGACGATGAGAACGATGCCGACGACTCGCGGATCGAATGCCCCAGATCGAGCCCGGCGCACCTTCATGATCCGGTGTCCGACATCAAACGTGCGATTTCATCGTGGAGATTGCGCACGAGTTCGGGAGTGCGCGGACCGAAGCTGAAGAGAAGACCATCTTCTGCAGTGATGATTCTTCGGTTGCGACCCGCAGGTGTCTGGCCCATACCTGCAAGATCGAGAACTCCGTCGAGACCGGAAACCGAGTCGTAGCCGGTTGTCGTCACGAGAATCACATCCGGTGCCGCTTCGACGATGGCTTCCGGAGTGAGAGGAGTGAAGGCTGCGCTGAGGCCGATGGCCGTACCTGCATCGGTACCTCCGGCGGCCTCGATCACAGAGTCCGGCCCGGATCCGGGACCGCCGATGAGATAAACACCGGCAGGGCCGCGGAGGTAGAGGAATGCAACTCTCACTCCTTGATCGGGCAGGTCGGAGATACTTGCAAGGTCTGCTTCGATGCGATCGGCGAGACGCTGGGCTCGATCATCGACATCGAAGATCTCGGCTACGGCGCGTAGACGTGTCACGATGCCGTCCATCGTCACCGCTTTCGGGACGATCTCGATTCGGATGCCGATCTCGCGCAGTTGATCGAGTGCCGTCTCCGGACCGGTGTCCTCGTCGGCGAGGATGATCGTCGGTCGCACAGCGAGAACCGCTTCCGGGTTCACCTCGTGGTCGTTCGTGACGATGGGAAGTTCTGATGCCTCCTGAAGCGTGCTCGAAATGTCACGCCCAACTACCTGATCTCCGAGCCCGAGAGCGAACAGAGACTCGGTCAAACCATCAGTGAGGCTGACGATGCGTTCGCCACCGTTGTCGGTCGTGGCATCGGACTGGGAGCCGCAAGCGATGAAAGGCAGCAGGCCGACAGCGCTGATCGCTGCAAGAGCCAGCCGTCGAACTGTCACCGACCTCGCCTCGCACTCGCCCTGCGGATCGAGACGAAGATGATCGAGGACAGGACGGCGAGAACGCCGAGTCCGATCACGATGGGAGTCCACCCCAAGCCGCTGCTCTTCGATGTCGCGACGCCGGTGAGATCTTCGACCCCTGGGGAAACGGTGATCTCCGCAACGGTGTCATCGGACGACGTCGCAGTCGTGCTGGGCGGAAGAGGCGGTGCTTCGCCGGAGAAGGTCACCGGAATGACGACGTCCTGGGAGCGGTCGGAGATGATGGTGTGATCGCTCTTGGTCACGATCGCACATTCGACGCGGCGGCAATCGACTGCATCGTTCACTGCGGCGGACACGGTGATTTCGACGTCGAACGAGCCCCCATCTGCATATGGGACTGCGAGACCGACGCCGTATGCCGGCGGATTCGTAGAGATCCACGCGGAAGACCCACTCGATCCGGACTTGTCGATGCCTCCACCGCAGGGAGATGGCTGAAGGTCGGGACCTTGCAACACGCACAGCCCGACGTAGATGCCTTTGGTGGTGTCGTAACCGGTTCCCCGGACGCGCAGCGTCTGCGCGTCGGGATCGAGATCGTTGGTCAGCGACACGACAAGAGTGCGCGTGCCGTCGGTTTGTGTGACCTCTTGCTGCGTCGATGCTCCCGCATGAGTGGGAGCGAGCGTCGACAATGTGACGGCTCCCAGCAACGTCAACGACATCACCGATGACATGAGTGATGACGACGTCGAGCGACGATTCACAGTGGCACGCAAGCGTGAAGGGGAGGTCCGAAGGGGGATCACGATAGTTTGTTAGGCTAACTTAACTTCTAGCCAACGGCCAAACAGTTGACGTGGGTCAGTATGCCGATGAACGTCGCAATTGCGTGATTCGAAGAACCATTCTTCCGACGTGTGACCGAGATCTGCGGCCGCAGACCCCGGTCACACGAATCGAATTGAGCGAACTGGCTGAACTCAGGCAGGCGGTCCGACCGGTCCGGGTGGCGCCGGAATCCCGATGTCCAGGTCGTCCCAGGGACGTTCGACGCACTGCTTCTGATCGGAGCGTTGGTCGTTGGTGTTCATGTCGCTCTGGGTGCCGGCTGGCACGAGAAGTGCAATTGGCATGAGGGCCATGGCCGCAGTGCGCGCGCCACCTCGGCGGGCGACGATGATCATGCCCACTCCGGCGATTGCCAGCACGATAGCCAGAGCAACTGTGAGGCTGAAACTGGTGCCCGTATCGGGCAACAGGTCGCAGAACCTGTCGATGTTCATAATTTTGTTCCCTTCGGTAGAGGAGCCACACATGAGATGCGGCATGAACCAGTCAACCGAATTCCGATCACCGAGTCGCCCCCAACGACGAGAAAGTTAGGTTTCCGTAAGGAAGAACGGTCAGGGATTGCGAAATCTGTCACTCGTCGGTAACGATGTCGGAGTGATCAATCATTACATCGCCGCCCGTCAGGAACTCGAAGGACCCGGTTCTCCCTTTGCCGTGACCACCATCAATGTGAGAGGGGTCGACGTCAAGACCTTTGCTGCAGCACCCCCCGACATGCGAGTCGTCTGGGAGATGACCGCTGCTCATGGCGACAAGCCGTATCTGATCTACGAAGATGAGCGGTACACCTACGCAGAGGTACATGCCCAGGTTCGCAAACTCGCCCACTATCTCGTGTCACAAGGTGTCACCCGAGGCGATCGAGTTGCCGTCTCGACCCGTAACTATCCCGAATGGGTCGTT
>JBIIKC010000244.1:0-3077 GCA_044233375.1 Ilumatobacteraceae bacterium | reverse complement strand
TGTAGGTGCCGGTGCCGGTGAACGTGAACTTCGAAGGATTACGAGCGACGACACGTCGGATCTTCGGAGCGACGAGTTCGGCCTCGGCGTACCGCAACGGATCGATCGGGCCCACGAAAGGAATGCCAGCCATCGTGTTCCTCCTCCCCGGTCAACACGTGTCGACGAATGTTGCCAACTCTCCGACACAACGTACCTGACCCACACGGTGCCCGTGTCCGAGCAACGGGGACTCGAACACCTCGTCGGCAACCCCCGAGATATCGACCCCGAGAGCTCGCAATGCTGCACGAATGACAGGCGGTCGAGCTCGATTCGATCCGTCACCAATCTTGAGAGCCAGTGCTCGACCGTCCGCAAGAGCACCGGCGAATACGCCCTCCGCTCCGTCTTTCAGTACCAAGCCCGGTATGCCCCTCATCAGTGAAGTCGTGACGTGCCCCGGACCTCCCACCATTTCCGGGTGGCTCGTCATCGCGCGGGCGATCCGGTCACCCGATGCACCTGCCGCGCCGGAAGCGATCGCTCGGAACGCCCGAGCCAGATCGATGAGCTGCAGCACATGCGTCGGAGCACCGCACCCGTCGATACCGATGTGGGCAACAGTCGGCTTCGCTGTCAGGTGAGCAATTCCCTCGACAATGACTTGCTGAAGGGGATGCGACAGGTCGAGATACGTCTCGATCGGCCATCCGTTGTGGCGACATGTCGCAAGCATTCCCGCATGTTTCCCCGAACAGTTCTGCTGGATCGACGTTCTCCGTCCCCCTGCCAACAGGGCTCGTTCTGCCTCGTCAGCTGCTAGCGGGAGATCAGGAGTGTTGGCGAGCGAGGATTCCTCGAGATCGACACTTGCAAGAATGCGCCGGACGCCATCGAGATGCAGGGTTCGACCATCGTGACTCGCGCACACCAGTGCCAGAAGATCGTCAGGCAGATCGAGGCCCGCTTCGACCATCGCCCAGGCCTGAAGGGGCTTCAAACTCGAACGTGGGTAGATCTCGAGGTGCGGGTCGCCGAGCGCGAACAACACCTCGCCTCGACGATCGAGAAGCACCAGCGCACCGAAATGAACAGATTCATCGTGTCCGTTTCGATCCGCAACTGCAAGGGGAACGAACGACTGCTCCGTCATCGTCCGCGACCGCGTCGCATACGCAATCTCTTGCCCGACGACATCACTCGGCGCTTCTTCTCCGGCTGCGCGTGTTCAGCGATCAGCTCGTTCTCGATCAAGTCGTGCCGCTCCCCATATGCACTGGCGAGAGCGACCGCCATCGCCGCCACCGGCAAACCGAGGACTGCGCCGACTGGACCGAGTAGTGCGCCGCCAGCGATGGCAGATCCGAACGAAATCGCTGGATGGATCTCCATTGTTCTCGCTGTGATGCGCGGCGAGATCAAGAAGTTCTCCAGTTGCTGGTACATCACGATCACGAGAACGACGGCGAGCGCCTTCACTGGCGAGTCGATGAACGTCACGAGAATCGGCAGCACACCTGCGACATACGTGCCGATCACCGGAATGAACTGTGAGATCAACCCCACCCAAATGGCAAGGGCGACGGGCGCCGCTGTTCCGATCGATTGAAACGCAACCCAATGGATGAACGCAGAAAATCCGGCAAGGAGTGCGCGGCTGTAGAGATAGCCGCCTGTCTTGTCGATGGCGAGTTCCCACGTCTCGAGGACGACTCGCTGTCTCCTCGGTTCGAGTCGACTGCAGATGGAACGTCGCATACGCGGCCCATCCGAGACCAAGTAGAAGGTGAACAACATGACTGAGAAAGCCTGCAGGAGAAGACCGAGTGCTGTGACCGACAGCTTCAACGCTTCACCCTGCTGACCGCGGATGAATTCCTGAACCGGACCATCGGGGTCCTGAATGCTGTCGTTCACCTCCTGGGCGTCGATGTTCGCCCCGAAGGTGTCGTTCAGGAAGTTCACGGTCCGTGTGACGTACCGATCCGAGTTCTGCAACAGATCTGCTGCCTGAGTTGCAACCAAGGTTCCGATTGCGGCAACGAAGAAAATGACGCCGGCAATCAGACCCAACAAGATGACGCCAGTGGCTCTCCCTCTGCGCCAACCCCGTCCAATCAACCGCTTGACACCAGGTTCGATCGCCAACGAGAGGAACAGAGCGACGAGCAGCAGCAGTACCAGCGAGAACAACTTGTCGTAGGCGTACCGGATGAAGAACGTCCCGAGGAACCCGAGCCAGAAGACGATGACGGCCTTCCAGATCCATCGAGGCATCCTGTTCGAGTTCTGTTCCGGTGCCGGAGGCGTGTCGGACATGTGACGAGCGTATCCAGCCCGCGTGGGCACGATGTCGGCATCCGTGAGACGATGAGGAGGTGAACATCTTCGATCCGGCAAGAGAACTGATCGCTCGAGCCGTGCGCTCGCGCGTCGTCGGCTCCGACCCGGATCAACGAGCCCGGGAGCTCTTCGAGGCAGAAGGTGAACGGTGGTTCGCAGACGACCGGCCGATCAGAATTGTTCATGCCGACACGAGCATGTTCGTGGGTGGTCTCCGCGCACTGCTGTTGCAGTCATTGCATCCACTCGCGATGGCAGGTGTCGCTCAGCACTCCGATTACCAGCACGATCCATGGGGACGGCTCCAACGAACAGCCGACTTCCTCGCCGCGACGACATTCGGACCAGCCGAAGAATCCCAGCGAGCAATCGACATGGTGCACAAAGTTCATGAACGTGTCACGGGAACAGCCCGAGACGGTCGCCCCTACGAAGCGAATGATCCGCATCTGCTCAAGTGGGTTCACCTTGCAGAGGTCGATTCGTTTCTCACTGCGCATGATCGCTACGGACAAGTCCAACTGAGCGATGATCAGCGTGACGGCTACATCGCAGACATGGCTCGTATTGCATCGGCACTCGGAGTCATCGATCCACCGCGTTCGGTCGCCGAGTTGCAAGATCAGCTCCGCGCATATCGACCCGAACTGCGCAGCTCTCCCGAGGCTCGTGAAGCAGCCAAGTACTTGCTGTTCTCGGCGCCATTGCCGGTGGTTGCGCGACCTGCCTACGGGCTACTGATCTCGGCAGCG
>JBIIKC010000245.1:0-3077 GCA_044233375.1 Ilumatobacteraceae bacterium | reverse complement strand
GATCTGATGTGTGGCGTTGCGGCCTTCGATGTCGGGACCGAGAGTCCAGCCTTTGATCGTCTTGCACAGGATCGCAGTGGGTCGACCACTGCCGAGGTTCTGGACCGCAGCGCTGTACGCCGCATACAACTTTCGATAGTCATGGCCGCCTCGGGGAAGATTCCTCAGGTCTTCGTCTGTGAGATGTGAGACCATCTGGCGAAGTCGCGGATCCGGTCCGAAGAAGTTCTCGCGGATGTAGTTGCCCGACTCGACCGAGAATCGTTGGAATTGGCCATCGACGGTGGTGTTCATCTGATTGAGTAGGACGCCGTCCTTGTCCTGAGCGAGGAGCGGATCCCATTTGGATCCCCAGATCACCTTGATCACGTTCCATCCGGCGCCGCGGAACACGGCCTCCAATTCTTGGATGATCTTGCCGTTGCCACGAACGGGACCATCGAGTCGCTGCAGGTTGCAGTTGACGACGAAGATCAGATTGTCGAGGTGTTCTCGTGAGGCAAGGCTGAGGGCTCCGAGAGTCTCGGGTTCATCGGTTTCGCCGTCACCGAGGAATGCCCACACTCGACTCGCGTTGGTGTCGTCGAGTTGACGATTGAGCATGTATCGATTGAAACGTGCGTGGTAGATCGCTGTGATCGGCCCGAGACCCATGCTCACGGTCGGGTGTTCCCAGAAGTCCGGCATGAGACGCGGGTGTGGATAGCTCGACAAACCTCTGCCATCACGGCCGATCTCGCGGCGGAAGTGGTCGAGATCGTCCTCTGTCAATCGTCCTTCGAGAAATGCCCGTGCGTAGATGCCGGGTGCGGCATGACCCTGGAAATAGATGTGGTCGCCTGCGTTGCCATCGTCCTTGCCGCGGAAGAAGTGATTGAAGCCGATCTCGTACAAACTCGCCGAACTTGCAAACGTCGACAGGTGACCACCGATCCCGTCTGCCAATTTGTTGGCGCGAACGACCATCGCAGCGGCGTTCCAACGGATGTATGCGCGAATACGACGTTCGATGTGTTCGTCGCCAGGGAACCAAGGCTCGAACTCACGCGGGATCGTGTTGACATACGGGGTGCTGACGGTTGCCGGGAAACTGACCTGGCTCTCTTGGGCTTTCTCGAGGAGGCGAGACAAGAGGTAGCGGGCTCGCACTTTGCCGTGAACCTCGATGACGGCATCGAGCGAATCGAGCCACTCCTGCGTTTCGGTGGGATCGGTATCCGGCAGTTGGTGGACGGAGCCGTCGAAGAGCATGGCGTCATTCTCGCAGAGTTACCGACAGGTACGCCCTCAGAGTTCACCTCCTCGAACATGTCTGAACGCTGCATCGAACGAATCGCTCGCGTCGTCGAGGCGAGCATCTCAGCGCACGTTTCGACGATGTGCGAACATGAAGCGCTCATGAATCCGCCGGTTCGCCAATTCGCCTCGACTGTCGTTGTCTACACCGATGGGGCATGTAGCGGTAATCCGGGCCCGGGAGGCTGGGCATGGGCTGTTGCGCCGGATGGAGAAGAGCGCGGCAGCGGTGGTCAGGTGCGAACCACGAATCAGCGCATGGAATTGACGGCTGCAATCGAAGCCGTTCGCGTCAATGGTCCGATCGCGCGCGATGAAACGAAGAGACTGGTCATCGTCAGCGATTCCACATACGTGGTCCATTGCTTCAGGGACCGCTGGTGGGTCAAGTGGAAGGCGAACGGTTGGAGGAATTCCAAGCGCGAACCCGTCGCGAATTCGGATCTCTGGGATCAATTGATCGAGTTGTATTTGGCGTTTCCGGAAGACGAGCGCCCCGACTTCCAGTGGGTCAAGGGTCACAGCGGAGACCCGATGAACGATCTCGTCGACCGTCTCGCCGTCGAAGCGATTCCGTAGTTCGGGTGGGACGTTCGGGAAATTCGAAGACCACCGAAAGGACACGGCATCGACCCATGACTCCCGGGTCGATGCTCGATTCGTTACCGTGGAGCAACGCTGTGTGACGAAGGTGATGCTCGAGACGAGCTGATTCTTGGTCGATCATTCAGGCAACCCGAGGAATCCATGACGACCCCAACGAGGAGAACGAGACAGTCGTATCGGTTCGCCGCGTGTGCGGTGATCCTTTCGTCGACTCTCGTCACGGGAATTGCCGGTGGAGTCCAACCGGTCTCCGCGTCCACCGGCAATCCGAGCGATGCCGTCGCCGTTGTGATCGAAGGTCAAGGAAACGGACACGGTCGAGGACTCAGCCAATACGGTTCTCTCGGATGGGCAACGATCCACAATCGTGACTGGACGTGGATCCTCGACCACTACTACGGCGGCACCATCGCCGGAACAGCGCCTGCTGGACTGCGGATCACCGTTTCGCTCGCCGCCTTTGACGGTCGCCAGACGGCAGTTGTTGCAGCGAACAGCAATGCGACATGGGTCGGAGGAACAGCTGGTTCCTTCGGCTCCCTCGTCGCTCGAGAAGTGGCCTCGTCGGGAACGACTGCCACGTACAAGGTTTGGGGCAACGCCAGTCGTACCTGCCCATCAGCCACAGATTCGTTGTCGAGGTGGCGATACCTCGGGGAGATGAAGGCAAGCTTCAACGCTGCGGGACCGCGTTTCGCCGTGGCGGGTGGCGATGATCCGAATACTCCTGTCGGCTCACTTCTCGGAGTGTGTGACGTGTCTGGGGCGATCCGCCACTACCGCGGCCAGATCTATGCAACGAATCGCTCAGACGGTGCAAACAGGACCATCAACGACATCGGAATCGAGTCCTATCTGCGCGGTGTCGTCCCTCGTGAATCTCCTGCGTCGTGGGCAGACCGCGCGGGAGGTGCAGGCATCAATGCCCTCAGGGCTCAGTCCGTTGCTGCGCGCTCGTATGCCCTCGCTCAAGGCGGTACCTATGCGGGCAAGAGGTATCCACACGCGAAGACGTGTGACACGGACTCGTGTCAGGTGTACGGCGGAGCCGGAACACGTGTCAATGCAACGGCATCGGTCGTCGTTCTCGAGGATCCGCGTACCGACAGAGCGATTTCGGATACGGCAGGGGTCATTCGGATCAGGGAGGCTTTTCCGCTGAATCCGGTGTCGAC
>JBIIKC010000013.1:0-12448 GCA_044233375.1 Ilumatobacteraceae bacterium | reverse complement strand
GGCGTCGCAACTCACTGGTCGGCTCCTGAACATCAGGCGATGTTCGAGGCTTGGGGGCGCGGTGACACACAGGCAGCAATGCGAATCAATCAATCGCTGCTCGCGAGTTTCGCCTACGAGACGGGTGACGAGTCGCCCAACCCGATTCCGTCGAAGGTGATGATGAATCTGCTCGGGGTTCCCGTCGGGGAGTGTCGACTGCCAATGGGGTCGCCAGCGGACTTCGTGATCGAGCGAGCTCGAACCATTCTCGCTGACCTGCTACAGGCTCGTTCGAAAGGCGTTCAGTGACGACCGGATCCGAATCTGCACAAGGTCGCACATCGTCGGTACGACTCGCCTTCTTGGGCGGTCTCGGTGAAATCGGCAGAAACTGCATGGTCGTCGAACAAGACGGCAAACTGCTCCTGATCGATTGTGGATTGATGTTTCCAGATGCCGACATGCACGGGATCGATCTCGTCCTTCCCGACTTCACCTGGCTTCGTGAGAACGCCGATCGAGTCGTCGGCTGCGTTGCGACGCATGGTCACGAGGATCACGTAGGTGGTCTGCAGTATCTGCTCCGGGACCTCAGTTTCCCCGTTTTCGGATCCGCAGTGACTCTCGGTCTCGCGCGAAGTCGAATCGAAGAAGCCGGTCTGACAGACCGAACCGATTTCGTTGTCGTGCGCGATGGTGAACGGCGAATGATCGGACCCTTCGATGTCGAGTTCATCCCCGTGACGCACTCCGTGCCATCGGCGTTCGCAATTGCAGTCCATTCACCACAAGGTGTTCTCTTGCACTCGGGAGATTTCAAGTTGGATCTGACTCCCGTCGACGGTCGTCGCACCGACTTGGCTCGCATCGGTGCGTTGGCTTCAGGCCCTGGAATTCGACTTCTGATGTGTGATTCGACGAATGCAGAGGAAGCGGGTCACTCGCCGAGTGAGACATCGATCTCAGGCGTCCTGAGGTCGCTCTTTCGTGAGCACCGCAATCAGCGAATCATCACCGCGAGCTTTGCATCACATATTCACCGCATTCAGCAAATCATCGATGTCGCAGTCGATGAAGGTCGTAAAGTTGCCACGCTCGGCCGCTCGATGCAGAAGAACGTTCGTATGGCCATCGATCTCGGGGTGTTGCGGGTCGCGGAGTCGAACCTGATCGATATCGAAGAAGCCGACAGCTTGCCGGCCAACCAGGTCTGCATCATTTCCACCGGTAGTCAAGGTGAACCCATGGCGGCCCTGTCGCTGATGGCTCGCGGTGACAGCAAGTGGCTGAAGGTCAGCGAACACGACGTGGTGATTCTGTCGAGCAATGCCATTCCAGGTAACGAGGCGAATGTGTCGCGCGTGATCGATGGGCTCTTGCGGCTCGGTGCCGAGGTCGTCCATTCCGGAATCGCGGATGTTCACGCAACTGGTCATGCGCAGGCCGATGAAATCAAGACATATTTGTCGATCATTCGTCCCGAATTCTTCATCCCCGTCCATGGCGAGTATCGCCATCTCGTCGCCAACGCGAAGTTGGGAGAGTTGATGGGAGTTCCGAAAGCCAATGTGATGTTGTGCGAAGACGGGGACGTCGTCGAACTCGCGCAGGACGGTTTGGCGCACGTCGGGCGCGTACCGGCTGGGTATTTGTATGTCGATGGAATCGTAGGGGACGTCGGACAAGGTGTTCTTCGAGATCGTCGGGTCCTCGCCGAAGAGGGTGTTGTGGTGGTCGTGGTCACCGTCGACATCGGTAGCGGCAAGGTCATCACTGGTCCCGAAATCATCACGCGCGGATGGGTGTATGCGCCTGAAGCCGAGGACCTTCTCGATGAGGCGTGTGACTTGGTGGAACAGGCGGTCGAAAAGGCATTGGCTGCCGGTGTGCGCGACGTCGAGAGCCTCGAAAAAGATGTTCGCCGAGCGGCCGGAAAGTTCGTCAACGAGCGAACCAAGCGTCGTCCGATGATTGTTCCCGTGGTCATGGAAACCTGAGTGTCTGGATCCGCGCACTCGTCTCGTCGTCTGTCACTACTGGCCCTCGTATTCGTGAGTGTGTGGCTTGCCGCCTGTACCTCCGAGTCGAAAGCGGAGCCATTGGCCATCGAGGCCATCAGTGAGGCAATCTCAGCTGTCGGCGACCACTTCGAAGCTGATGTCGATTTCTACGAGATCAATGCGACGTCGGATGGAGTGAATCTCTTCGTCAGCACGATCGGGGCCGATGCGAGTCCTGCTGTGGTACAGGCACGATTCACGAGGTCTGGAGGCCTTGTCATCGCCGATGAATCCGTTCCGGCCGAGGGTCCGATTTTTCGGGGCTCTGCAGTCGACTTCGACTCGACATCCATCATCGAGAAAGCCACCTCGCAGTTGTCGACTGCGCAGCCACGGATGTTCATCATCACTGCGGTGGATGACGCTGCGAACATAGTGCCCAGTGAACGAGTGTCGTATCGCTTGATCATGGAATCCCAGCGTGGAGGAAGACTTGTCGTTCTCCTCGACTCTCGGGGGACTGTTCTCGGTTCAGACGTCTTGGACTGAACACCTTGGCGGACACGACAAGTCTGGTCGGTGGACGAGCGAGAACGGATTGCCCAGATAGCAACGCGAGCCATTGCTAGCGTTCAGGCGATGGCCACTTCGCAATCTCGCTCACGAGGATCCTCGACGTCGAATCGATCATCGTCTGCTCGGACCTCGAGTGGTCGTTCGTCGAAATCTCGGAGCACGCCGTCTCGGTCGTCGAACAGTCGCAGCTCGAACAGTCGATCGCAAGAGCAATCTGAGGCGACGAGCTCGAGGCGTTCAGGAGGGAGCTCGGGTGAGGTCCGTCGAGCATTGAGTGAACGTGAACACGAGTTTGCGGCAATTGGTTTGATCGTGCTCGGAATTCTCGTGGGGCTTGCGGTCTACTTTCGCCTTGCCGGTCCCGTTGGCGAGGGTGCCAACACCGGTCTCGGAGCTGTCCTCGGCTTGGGGAGATTCGCACTGGCCCCGATCCTCATCGCAATGGGTATTTCACTTCTGCGGGGTGACGAAGTGCCGAGTCGGGTTCGACTGGCCGCCGGCTGGGGAGGTGTGGTCCTGTCTCTGCTCGGAATCCTGCACGTCCTACGCGGCCCTCGTTCGTACACGGGTATCGACCAGATCGAGAACGCGGGAGGATGGGTCGGGGCAGCATTCGGTGAAACCCTCCGGGCACTCATCGGACCCGTCGGAGCGGTGCTGGTGTGCATCGCAGTCACAATCGGTAGCGCTCTCCTCTTGACGACGCTTGGCCTCAAGGCAATTCTCCTCGCATTGAGAGATGTGTCGGTCAACGCTTTCCGAGGCGCAACTGACGCGAGTGGTCGCATTTGGGAACGAGCAGCCACGCTCGATGAATCCGATCATGACGACAGCACGTCGGATCATGAGGAGCAGAATGATCACGCCGTCGAAGCCGAAGAAGTGGAGCAAGACGACGAGACGATCTACGACGTCGATGCTGATGTAGAACCCGATGGTGAAGTCGATCCGACACCAGTGGCGCCCCCGCATTCGAAGACTCCCGAGTCGGAACGACCTGTAACTCAGGGTCGTCTCGACAATGTGAAGGCTCCGAAGAACGGCCAATGGAGTCTTCCGTCAGCGTCCTACTTGAGCAAGACCGGAAAACAATCCGTGGATCAAGCCGACGTCGAGCGCCGAGGTCGAGATCTCGAAGAGGCGTTGTCAGCTCATGGCGTCGACGTCAAACTCGTGGATCGGACGGTTGGTCCGACGGTCACTCGTTATGAACTCGAACTCGGTCCTGGCGTCAAAGTTGCGCGTGTGACCAGCCTGCAAAAAGACATCGCATATGCAATGGCTGCGACCGACGTTCGAATCCTCGCACCGATTCCCGGTCGATCGGCCATCGGTATCGAGGTTCCGAACAAGACTCGTCAGCTCGTCTCGCTCGGTGACTTGATGTCGTCTGCAGAGTCGAAGGTGGCGAATCACCCTCTCGATGTCGCAATCGGTAAGGACATCGCAGGTCGGTCCGTGTTCTTGAATTTGGCGACGACGCCCCATCTCCTGATCGCAGGCGCAACCGGCGCTGGAAAGTCGAGCGGGATCAATTGCATCATCACTTCGCTCCTGATGCGCACGACTCCGGATCAGGTGCGACTGATTCTCATCGATCCCAAGCAAGTCGAAATGGGCCAGTACGCGCGCCTGCCACACCTCTTGACGCAGCCAGTCACCAACCCGAAGAAGGCAGCAAATGCGCTCGGTTGGGCCGTTCGCGAAATGGAGAAGCGCTACGACCTCCTGTTCGAGATGGGCTATCGCGACATCACCGGTTACAACGCTGCTTTCGACAGAGGTGAGATCAAGGCAGAAGTCGGGTCGGACCGTGAGTTCGAACGGATGCACTACATCGTTGTCGTCGTCGACGAATTGAACGACCTGATGATGGTGGCTGCGCGTGATGTCGAAGAGAGCATCACGCGTATTGCACAGAAGGCGCGTGCAGTCGGCATTCATCTCGTCGTTGCGACTCAGCGACCTTCGGTGAATGTCATCACCGGAGTGATCAAGGCCAACGTCCCAGCCCGAATGGCTTTCGCGGTCTCCTCCCAGACCGACAGCCGCGTCATTCTCGATCAAATCGGCGCCGAGAAATTGGTTGGCAAGGGTGACATGCTGCTTCTGCCGGGGAATTCGTCGATCGCTCAACGAATTCAAGGTTGCTGGGTGGACGAGGAAGAAGTTCGCAAAGTTGTGACCCACTGGCGCAAGCAGGCTCCGGTGCAATACATCAGCGGAGTCGAAGGTGACGAGCCGGCTTCGGGTAGTGCTGCGGGTCGCGCCATCACCGAGAGTGCCATCACCGAAGGCTCCTCCGATGATGGAGACGATGCTTTGGTGAAGCGTGCCATGGAACTGGTCGTGCGAAGTCGCCTCGGCTCGACCTCGATGTTGCAGCGGAAATTGGGTGTCGGATTCGCCCGGGCAGGGCGAATCATGGACCTTCTCGAACAGCGGGGAGTCGTTGGTCCGAGTGTCGGCAGCAAGGCTCGCGAAGTTCTGATGACGGTCGAGGAATACGAGGCTCTGTAATTCCGTGATCCCCATTTCCCGGTGTACCGTGAAGCGAATTCAGCGGAGCGCTTTCAATGAGCGTCGCATTCTCTGAATGCGGTCAGTCGACAGGGGGAAGAATGGACATGATCGAAGTCGCGAGTGGTTTGCGTTTTCCTGAAGGACCGATTGCCATGAACGACGGCAGCGTGTTGCTGGTCGAGATGTTCGGTCCACGGCTCACCCGAGTGAAGCCCGATGGTTCCACGGAAACGGTGGCAGAGATCGAAGGGGGCCCCAACGGTGCGGCGATCGGACCCGATGGGATGGTGTACTTGTGCAACAACGGAGGATGTTTCACCGAAGTGGACTTTGGTGGATTGAGTCTTCCTGGTCCTTTCGATCCGAGTCGGTACATCGGTGGACGAATCCAAAAAGTCGACCTGTCGACGGGTCGAGTGACCGACCTCTACACCGAATGCGATGGTCGTCCACTACGTGCTCCCAATGACCTCGTCTTCGATACGCATGGAGGCTTCTATTTCACCGACCATGGGATTCGCGATGTCGCCGCTCGCACCGCCGACCTCACCGGTATCTACTACGCAAAAGCCGACGGATCGGCAGTTTCGGAAATCGCGTTTCCTGTCGAGAGCCCCAATGGAATTGGTCTCTCCCCGGACGGATCGATTCTGTACTGGGCCGAGACGCACACGGGCCGAGTGTTCCAGCGCACGATTGTCGAACCGGGAGTTCTTGCGTCGACATCGCCGGGAGACACGAGCGTCGTGCTCAATGGTCTGCCGGGTATGCAGCTTCTCGATTCACTCGCTGTCGATGGAAGTGGCAACGTCTGTGTTGCAACCTTGATCAACGGGGGAGTATCGGTGATTGCTCCCGATGGACACCTGGTCGAACATGTTCCGACAGGGGATCTGTTGACGACGAACATCTGCTTCGCCGCTGATGGATCCGACACCGCCTACGTGACATTGTCCGGAACCGGCCGTTTGGTGAAGTTGCCGTGGTCGCACGGCGGATTGCGTTTGGCGCACTCGGCGTGAGGTAGGCGGTTCCCCAATCGACCCCTTCTGTCGGCAGATAGCCTCTGCGGAGTGACTGTGACCAGACGTTTCTACATCGAAACTCTGGGGTGTCCGAAGAATCAGGTCGATTCCGACAAATTGGTCGGCTCACTCCTTGCGGACGGATTGACTCCATGCGACTCTCCCGAGCAAGCCGATCTCGTCGTTGTCAATACCTGTGCTTTCATCGACGAAGCGCGGCGGGAATCGATCGACACGATTCTTGCACTCGACGAACGGCGGACATCAGGATCTTCGTTGGTTGTCACCGGATGCATGGCTGAGCGCTACGGCGACGAACTCGCGAGGGAGCTGCCCGAGGTGGACCTCGTGGCCGGCTTCGGTACACGTGTGAACGTTCTGGAGTCGCAAGAAGGTGAGGCTGCTCCTCGTCAACGCACATTGATTCCTGTGACCGCGAAGTCTGTACCCGAGCTCGACCTGTTGAACCTTCCCCGACCGCGCAGCGCAGCGCCATGGGCCTATGTGAAGATTGCAGAAGGTTGCGACCGACAGTGCGGCTTCTGTGCCATCCCCAGTTTTCGAGGGCCACAGCGCAGTCGAGACGTCGAATCCATTCTGCAGGAGGTGGATGATCTCGCGGTTCGAGAGGTGGTTCTCGTCGCTCAGGATCTGGCTAGTTTCGGCAAAGACCGCCCGAGCGAACTCGGAGCCGGGAGCATTGTCGACTTGGTGAATCGGGTAGCCGCACGAGTCGATCGAACTCGGCTTCTCTACTTGTATCCGAGCGACCTGTCCGATGCGCTCATCGATGCGATTTGTGGCACAGGAGTGCCATATTTCGACTTGTCGCTGCAACATGTGAGCAAGCCCTTGTTGCGTCGGATGAGGAGATGGGGGGACGGCCTACGGTTCCTCGATCGCATCGACGCGATCCGCAGTCGGGAACCAGACGCAGCTTTTCGGAGCAATTTCATCGTGGGTTACCCAGGCGAGACCGAGGGAGATCACGACCAACTTCTCGATTTCATCGAACAGGCTCAGCTCGATTGGTGTGGGTTCTTCGCCTATTCACCCGAGGACGGAACGTACGCAGTCGATCTCGATGGTCGGGTTCCGGACACGCTCGTTCGCGAACGCCTCGCCGAACTCGGTGAACTTCAGGATGCCATTACGGCGAGACGACGCGACGAGTTGATCGGACGCAGGATCGAAGTTCTCGTCGATGCGCCGGGAGAGGGACGGAGTCATCGTGAGGCTCCAGAGATCGATGGCATCGTCGAGATTCCGATGAATCTCCAGGTCGGAACTTTGTGCGGGGTGACGGTCACGTCCGCTGTCGGACCTGACCTTCTGGCGGAATAGGCGACACCACGTCCTTGTGATCGTCCGTTTTCGGTGACTACCCGCCTGCAAAGCGGGATTTGCCAGGCTTCCTCGGGGGATGCTCCCGTGTTTATGGCAGGCTTGGAGGATGCCGGTCGACCCGAACGCCATTGCCACATGGGCCAACGCCGTCACGGTCGGTCGAATTCTCGTCGCACCGCTGATGTTCCTGGTGATTCCCGATCAGCCTGGTGGTTCTTGGCTCTCGATCGCCATTTGGACGGTGTTGTGCTCGAGTGATGGAGTCGACGGTTATCTTGCGCGCCGACACGGAGCGACACGTTCCGGCGCCTTTCTCGATCCACTCGCCGACAAAGTGCTCGTACTCGGAGCAATGTTCGCTCTCGTCAACAAGGACATCTTCTGGGTCGTACCGGTCCTCATCATTGCGATCCGGGAAATCGCAATCAGCATGTATCGAGTCGTTGCCGGAGCCAATGGCATCAGCATGCCAGCGAGCAAGATTGCGAAGTGGAAGACATTTGCTCAGCAGTTGAGTGTTGGTTTCGCGCTCATCCCGTTCACCGCCGAGGACGCGACATGGGTGTGGTTGTGGCTGCTGTGGACGTCCGTTGTGTTGACTGCCGTGAGTGGCATCCAGTACGTCTGGGAAGCGCAACGGCAACGCCATCGAAACAAGGGTGGCTGAGTGCGCTGCGCTGTGGTGGCGGTAGGAACCGAGTTGTTGCTCGGTCAGATCACCGATACGAATTCGTCGTGGATCGGTGAGCGACTCGCTGCCAATGGAATCGACTCGCTCGTCCAGGTCAAAGTTGGCGACAATCTGGCGCGGATCGTCGACATCATGAAGCACGTCCTGGACGACTCCGATGCGGTGATCATGTGCGGTGGCCTCGGTCCGACACACGACGACCTCAGCCGAGAAGCCATCGCCGAGCTGATGGGCGTCGAACTCGTTCTGGACGAGGGAGTCGCTGATGTGATTCGCCAAATGTTCGCAGCTCGAAACCGTCCGATGCCCGAGAACAATTTGCGACAGGCTCTCGTCCCGCGCGGAGCGACAGTGATTCCCCAGACCCGTGGGACAGCACCTGGTCTGATCTGTCCGATCGGTGACAAGGTCGTGTATGCGGTGCCGGGTGTTCCCCATGAAATGCAGGACATGGTCGAACGGGTCATTCTCGACGACCTGCGTGTTCGCAGTGGTGATCGCAGTGTGATCATGAGCAGAGTCATCCGCACGTGGGGCGAGAGCGAGAGCGGATTGAACGAGCGGCTCCACGGTCTGATCGACGAACTCGAACATGTCGGGAACCCGACGCTTGCATTCTTGGCGAGCGGCTGGGAGGGAATCAAGGTTCGTTTGACGGCCAAAGGCGATGGTGAGGGCAGCGTCCGGGTTCTTCTCGACACGTGGCAGCAGAGGGTCCTCGACCTCGTGGGTGACGTTGTCTTCGGTTTCGACTCGGACAACATGGAAGCAGTTGTCCTCAGAGATTTGGCGCAGCGAGGTCTGACACTCGGTCTTGCAGAGTCGGTGACCGGAGGTCTCGTGTGCGGTCGTCTGACGTCGTTGCCGGGTTCGAGCGAGGTCGTACGCGGAGGGATCGTGTCCTACGCGAGCGAGGTCAAGTTCGATGTCCTCGATGTCGAACCGGGGCCAGTGGTCTCCGAGTCGGCTGCCCGCCAGATGGCGCGGGGGGCTCTCCGAGTTCTGGGCTGTGACATCGCATTGTCTCTGACCGGGGTAGCTGGTCCCTCCGATCAGGATGACCAACCAGTCGGAACTCTGTGGGTGGCCGCCGCAGCACGAAACGGAATGGAAGTATCCAAGTCGTTTCGGCTTCCTGGAGTCAGGGATCAGATGCGGCAGATGTCGGTGATCACCGCCCTCGATTTCCTCCGTCGAAACATCACTGACCTAGCCGCCTCGATCGACTCGTCGAAATGACACGCGATGCTGTCGGTGCCTCTCAAATGAACCACCACTAGCCTGACCTCGCTGCCCTCGTAGCTCAGCTGGACAGAGCAACGGCCTTCTAATCCGTAGCGCGCACGTTCGAATCGTGCCGAGGGCGCCCAGATGATGCGGCACACCGAATCCCGGTGATTGACCTACACTTGAGGGACCGCCAGGGTGCCTTCGGTGCTCGATGCACCACGTGAGTGAGGAATCAGTGAAGTTCAAAAAGGGTGACACGGTGATCTACCCCCAGCACGGAGCGTGCAGGGTTGAGGCGATTCGCAAAGAGGACCCCCTGACCACCGGAAAGAATCAGGACTATCTCGTCCTGAAGACCGTGATTGGCGACATGACCCTTCGGGTACCCATGGCCAAGGTCGACGAAGTCGGAGTCCGACCCCCGGTCTCGCCCGATGAACTGGAGGACTTGGTCTCGGTTCTTGCCAAGGCTGATCCTCGAGTGCCGAGCAACTGGAGTCGCCGCTTCAAGAATCACCAGGAGAAACTGAAGAGTGGTGACGTCTACCAGGTCGCTGAAGTCGTTCGAAATCTGGCAGCTCGTAACCGGGATGCTTCGTTGTCGGCGGCCGAGAGGACGATGTACGAACGTGCTCGTGTCAATCTGATCTCGGAAATCGCACCAGCTCTGAAGGTTTCGACCGAAGATGCTGAGGCCTATCTCGACGATGCTCTTGCACGCGGGGTCCTGAAACCGCCGAAGGCGACGAAAGACGCAACGGCGAAGGTGGCTCCGAAGGAGACCGCCGCGCCCCCAGCCACAAAGCCACTGGCGGCGAAGAGTGTCCCGCCCGCAAAGGCGGTGACGGCGAAGAAGAGCAATGCTGCAGCGCTGGTCAAGAAGGCATCCACCAAAGAGCCAGCGAAGAAGGTTCCTGCCAAAACGGTGACGAAGAAGGCCGCAGCGAAGCAACCGGCGAAGAAGTCGGCCAAGAAATAGAGCCGTCCAGTTCGACAGACAATCGCGCCTTGTTCAATCGGTAGGGTTCCGACCATGATCCCGAGACAGGAAATTTCACGCAAGGATTTGCTCTCGCGCATTGCTGCAGGCGAGATCGATTCGGTGATCATGGCATTTCCTGATCGATACGGCCGACTCGTGGGAAAGCGAACGGCAGGACAGTTTTTCGTCGAGCATGTCGTGGATCACGGTACGGAGAATTGTGACTACCTGCTGACCTGTGACCTGGACAACCAGCCTGTTTCTGGTTTCGAATACTCGAACTTCGACAAGGGATACGGAGACCTGATCGCCAAACCGGATTGGGGAACCGTTCGCGTCGTGCCGTGGGTTCCGGGCACGGCGATGATCATGTGTGACGTTTTCTCGCCCGACACCGATGATCTGGTTTCCGTCGCTCCTCGAACAGTTCTCAAGCAGCAAGTGGTGGCTGCAGAGTCACTCGGCTTCACGCCCATGGTCGGCAGCGAGATCGAGTTCTATCTCTATCGTGACTCGTACGAGGATGCGCGACGTACCCGATACATGGAACTTCGGACCCACTCGGATTGGCCGCAGGACTACAACATCATGCAGACCACGCGTGACGAATACGTCATTGCTGATATCCGACGCGGGTTGATTCAGGCTGGTGTGCCTGTCGAATTCACCAAAGGTGAAGCCGGTGCAGGCCAACACGAGATCAATCTCTCCTATGCGTCACCGGTCGAAATGGCAGACCGCAATCACATCTACAAGACGGCAGCCAAGGAGATTGCTGCGATGCACGGTCGATCGGTGACCTTCATGGCGAAGCCCTCGATGAGCGATGTCGGATCTTCATGTCATGTCCATGTCAGTCTGTGGGACCCGACAGGGCAATCGTCGGTCTTCTTCGATCCGAATCGTCCGAACGAAATGAGCGAGACATTCGAGATGTTCCTTGCGGGCATGTTGGCAACCGCGCGAGAGTTCTCGCTCTTGTGGGCTCCCACAGTCAACAGTTATCGACGATTTCAACCGGGTTCGTGGGCCCCGACAGGAATCGGATGGGGAGTCGACAATCGGACTCTCGGTTTTCGCAAAGTCGGTCATGGACGATCGACTCGAGTCGAGAGTCGTATTCCAGGAGCTGACGCGAATTCGTATCTTGCATTTGCTGGAGTTCTCGCTGGGGGACTGCACGGCATCAAGAATGAACTCCCACTCGAGGGTCCTTACTCCGGGAACGGATACGAGGCAACTGACATGGCAAGAATTCCATGGAGCCTGCCGGACGCAATCGAATTGTGGCGCAACAGCACCTTGGCCAAGGAATGCTTCGGGGAAGACGTTCACCAGTGGGTCCTTCGGTCTGCTTCGAGTGAATGGGAGCAGTTCAACCAGTCGGTCACCGATTGGGAACTCATGAGATATTTCGAGCGGATCTAGGAGATCTATGTCGTCGCTGCGTTTGGATGGAAAAGTCGCGATCGTGACCGGAGCTTCCTCTGGTCTCGGAAGAACTGGGGCAGAGCTGTTCGCTCGCGAAGGCGCACGCATCGTGATCGCAGACGTTGTCGATGGCGATGACGTCGTCGAAGCAATTGCGAGCAGGGGAGGCGATGCGGCTTTCGTGAGGTGCGATGTCTCCGACGACGAATCTGTTCGATCAGCTGTCGAGTTTGCGGTCGAAACATTCGGATCTCTCGACATTCTCTACAACAACGCCGGTGTCATGTTGAGTGGTGACGACGATCCGGTGTCGACCCCTCTCGATGTCTACGAAAAGACCATGGACATCAATGTCAAAGGAACGCTTCTCGGCTGTCGTCACGCCATTCCGGCCATGCTTGGATCCGGCGGCGGCTCGATTGTGAATGTCGCGAGTTTTGTCGCGCACATGGGTGCAGCTACACCACAGATCGCGTACACGGCTTCCAAAGGAGCAGTCCTTGCCCTGACTCGTGAGATCGCCGTCATCTACGCCCGGCAAGGCATTCGCGCGAACGCGCTGTGTCCCGGTCCGATCATGACTCCTTTACTGGAGAAATTCTTGAGTGACGATGAAAAGCGACGTCGTCGGCTGGTGCACATCCCCATGGGACGGTTCGGA
>JBIIKC010000243.1:0-3111 GCA_044233375.1 Ilumatobacteraceae bacterium | reverse complement strand
GTCGACGGTTCGCAAGTCGAGAATCGTCTTGTCATCGCGTACACGAGCGATGATGGGAACCGAGTTGCGACGGAGCTGATGCAGGTGATCGCCCTCGAGTTGAACCGCGAACGACGGAATCGAGGCGCCCGGCGTACTTCCTGCGCCGGGAAGCGACTCACACGCCACGGCACTGCACGACGGATGGACCGCGGCGATGTGTACGGCTCGCTTTTGGATGTCATCGGGAAGGGCGCGGGCCATGGTCCAGAAGGGAACATCGCGCTCGACGGTTCGTCCGAGGTAGGCAAGTGCGGTGCGGTGGAGTGACGCAAGGACGAGACCTCCGGGGCGCAGTGCTCGCGCAAGGGGATGGGTTGCACATGCTCGAACCAAGTCGGCGCGCCCTGCAATGACACCGGCTTGAGGCCCGCCCATCAATTTGTCGGTACTGAACGTCACGAGTGCGGCGCCATCGGCGAGTGTTTGACGCGCGGCAGGCTCACCTCGCAGCCATGATGGAGGGCCGTCGGTGAACCAGGGACACGCAGCATCGAGCAAGCCGGAGCCGATGTCGGCCACGATCGGCACATTCAACTCGGCAAGTTGAGCAACGGTGGCTTCTTCGACGAACCCCTCGACTCGAAAATTCGACGGGTGGACCTTCAGAATCAGGGCGACGTCGGTGTTCTTGCGTTCAACCGCTTTGCGGTAGTCCGCTACCCGTGTTCGATTCGTCGTTCCGACATCGACGAGGCGAGCACCTGACTCCTCCATCACTTCGGGAACTCGGAATCCACCGCCGATTTCGACGCTCTCACCTCTGCTGACGACGACGTCACGATCACGGGCGATGGCCGCGAGAACGAGAATGATTGCCGCAGCATTGTTGTTGACGACGATGGCGTCCTGCGCTCCGCACAAGCGCGCGAAGAGCCTGCCCACTCCGGTCTGTCGACTCCCTCGTTGGCCCGACGCCAGATCGAACTCGAGATTCTGAGCGCGAGCACTCTGGCTGTGCGCCACCGGGGCGCGCCCGAGATTGGTGTGGGCGATGACTCCCGTTGCGTTGATGACGGGAACGAGAAGGCTGGAGGAGATGTCTCTGGCTATCTGGTCGGCACGAGACGGATCGCCGCTGGAAATCGCTTCGCGCGCGGCATCGACGAGGAGTGGATGAGGCAGTCCGGTGTGCGCGAGTGAGCGAGCCAGAGCATCGACACTGGGCGGACGATCAATCATCCGGATCAACGCTACTGTGCCTCTGTGGTCTTGTTTCTCTTGTTCGTGATCGTGCCGATCGTCGAGCTGTACACGATCATTCGGATGAGCAGCTACATCGGGTTCTTCAACACGTTGGCCGTGATGTTCGTGGTTGCCGTTGTGGGCAGCTGGCTCGTCAAACGCGAAGGGCTTCGAGTCTGGCGCAGGTTCAACGAATCTGTGGCTGCAGGCAAGGTGCCGGCACGTGACATCGTCGACGGAGTGCTGATCCTCGGAGCTGGTGCACTCCTCTTGACACCAGGTTTCTTTTCCGACGTCTTCGGATTGCTGATGCTCTTTCCACCGTCTCGAGCGGTCTTTCGAGGCATGTTGCTGAAGCGATCCCGCCGCAACATCATCGTGATTCGTCGGTCACCGACTGCTCGGGGAGACATCATCGATACGGATGCCACCGACGTTCGAGGAGACCTTTCGTGACCCGACCAGACTTCGACCCGCAGACAGTTCCCGTCAAGCCAGCCGCAACCGTGATGTTGATCCGAGACGCCGAGTCGAGCGGGATCGAAGTGTTCATGATGCGGCGCACGACGAAGGCAGCCTTTGCCGGAGGAATGTATGTATTTCCCGGTGGGGCAGTCGACGCTGAGGACTCGTCGTACGAGATCGCTGCGATCCGCGAATGCTTCGAAGAAGCAGGTGTTCTGCTGGCCCGTGACAGGAGTGGCACCCATCTTCGATTCGATGATCCGCTTCTCGCCGAGCGATTCACGACGTACCGCCATGACGTGCATGAAGGCCGTTGCAGCATGACCAAGGTCCTTGTCGATGAGGATCTGACCCCTGCCACCGACGAGCTTCACTGGGTGTCTCACTGGGTGACGCCGTTCGGCGAGATCCGTCGTTTCGATACACGCTTCTTCGTTACTGCGACCCCTCGAGATCAAGAACCACTTCATGATGACAAGGAGCTGATCGACAGTTTGTGGGTGACTCCTTCTTCGGCCCTCAGCAGATCGAGGCAAGGTGAGTTGCTGATGTTGCCGCCGACAACGGTCAATCTCCAGTTCTTGTCAGATCACGACTCGGTTGCTTCGGTGTTGCACAGTGCGGGATCGATCGGTCAGCCGACTCGAGTGCTGCCCAAAATTCGCTTGAAACCCGATGGAACCATGGATGCGTTGTTGATGCCGGGAGATTCCGGCTACGACGACTTACCCGATCGCTGATTCCCAGGTTCGCACCATTCCTCGCGTTGCGATCCGTGGTCGTCACGAGAGAGAAGAGCGAGAGCACGAACAAGAGCATTCTCCCGTCGATTGCGAACCGACCGCGGAGAGAGACCGAGGATTGCGGCGGCTTCTGTCGAGTTGATGTCGTACGCAACCGCTCGAAGCATTTGAAGGTCGCGTTCGGAAACGCCCGTCATGGAGAACGAGTGCATCATCAAGTCGAAGGCACTTGCATCCGAGACCGGATCCGACACGGTGTCATGGGCATGAAGACGACCTGATTCGATTCCGAGCATCCCATCGGGGTGTAGCGGTTGTTCGTTTCGGCTCGACTTGAGACGAGAGTCGCGAACGAATGCGAGGTACTCGATGTCCATGAGCAGATTTGCGGCCACTCGACGCGGTCGGCGGTCGATGGGGAACTGGCAGATCACGAGCCATGCTGCAGACGTCACGAGGTCGAATGCACCGGCGAGTCCGTTGGCAGTGATCGGTGCACGACGAACGGCAATGCTGATCAGCCCTGGGATGATGCGCTGCAGAACGATTCGTGCTGCGAGTTGATCGTGTGCGGCGATTCGAACGAGATCGCTGAGATACTCGTCGTGCTGATTCTGATTTCCAGGTTGATCGAATCCACATCGTTCCAGGACGACATCGAGATGATCCACCGGTCCGC
>JBIIKC010000242.1:0-3114 GCA_044233375.1 Ilumatobacteraceae bacterium | reverse complement strand
CGGTTGGTCATGACGAGCGCGACCTATCGCCTCGTCGTTTTCTCTGGTCCCGACTGTGGCAAGGAGTTCGACTTCGAACCCGGTCGCTACACACTGGGCAGGTCTCCCGCATGTGGGATCCACATCGACGATCCCGATCTCGAATCTCATCACGTGATGCTGATGTGGGATCCGCCGCATCTTGCTCTGCAGCCATTGGGTGGAGTCGGGGTAGTGGAAGGCTGGCGGCTCCATCTCGGTCGAACCCAGTGCGCGATTCGAAAGAGCGCAACCCGTGAGAGAAATGCAGATTCGCTCGGCGCGCACGACCATGCTTCGAGTCAGCTGGGCGATCCCGCACCTCACATCTTTCATCGGCGTCCTCGTTCGGTGGAACCTCCATTACTACGGCCAACGGTCCCGGCACATTCCGATGAACCAACGAGTGCAACTCCTCCCGCGTGGGGTTCCGTTGTGACGGGCATCGTGACGGGGATCGTGGTCGCGTCCCTGTCGCGGCAGTGGTACTTCGCCATGTTTTCGGCTGTCACGGGTGTAGGGGCAACCGCCTCATGGGTGTTCCGGACTCTTCGAAGTCGGAGACGAACCCGCAGATGGCGAGAAGATCAGCGGATCACCGATGAGAAATTCGCAAGAGAATGCGAACGTTTCGCCGACGAATCAGCTCGCCTCCGCCGTCGAGCGCATCCATTTCTCATCGATGTTCACGAACAGGTTCGCACTGGCGGATCCTGGTTCTGGGAGTCGAGATCTCTCGATGAAGTTGCGATTGGTTTCGGCTCACGAGCGATCACTGTGGCTGAGGGTGTGCCTCTTCTCGCATTCGACGACATCCCGGTGTTGATCGATGTGACGAGAGGTCAGGTGATCGGTATCCAGGGTCGCTGTGCATCAAACGCGGTGTCGGCATTGATCGTGCGGATGGCTGCGCAAGTCGGGCCATCCGATTGGAGGCTCACGATCTTCGGGGAGGGTGATCCCGGGTGGGCACCCTTGCGTGATCTTCCTCATTTTCGATCCTTCAGTGACCAACTGTGCACAACTGAGGACCAAACTCGGGTGACACGGCATCTGGTGATCGTCACCACCGAGGGCTCGAACATGGTGAGAGGTTCACCGTTGATGGCCGCTCTCGACATCGGCATCGCAACCGTTGTCGTTGCTGCTCGATCTGCACATGACCTTCCCGCTGTCTGCACGGATGTCATCGATGCCGACGACGAAGAGACCGATGGGATCTCCTTCGAGACATCGCACACACTGTGTCGAGCGATCAGTCGATGGAGAGATCCCGATGACGGAAACGCCGATCTTGTTCGGAGCACCGGATTTGAGGACTTGTTCGCAGACACCGATCGAATGATCAGCGGTACACACGAGGCATCCGACGGTCTCATCGCCGGTATGTGGGCCAAGAACCGCGGGTCGGGCCCACGCGCAAAGTTGGGATTCAGCAAGAGTGGAGTCACAGAGATCGAATTCGACTCGGACGGCCCGCACGCGGTCATCATTGGCACAACCGGATCGGGAAAGAGCGAGTTGCTCCGTCAGATCGTGCTGACGATGGCGATGAGCAGCTCACCGACCGATCTGTCGTTCGTCCTCGTCGACTACAAAGGCGGCTCGGCATTCGATGCCTGTTCGGATCTGCCTCACGTCGTCGGCGTGATCACCGATCTCGACGTCGGAATGGCGGACAGAGTCCTGCTCGGACTCGAGGCGGAACTCAAACGTCGAGAGTCACTTCTGCGAACAGCTCGTGCACGAGACGTTCGCGAATATCAGCGACTGCAGATGGCGGTCGAGGGTACGAGTTCATTGCCTCGTCTCGTGGTGGTGATCGATGAGTTGGCGGCGCTGCGAGACGATGCTCCGGAATTCGTTCGCGGTCTGTCAGCCATTGCACAGCGGGGTCGAAGCCTGGGTCTTCATCTGATTGCTTCAGCACAGCGGTCTGCTGCGCTGTCAGCCGATGTCATGGCGAATGCTTCGATTCGCATCGCCCTGCGCGTGCAATCACCTTCGGATTCACACGACGTTCTCGGTACCGACAGTGCTGCAATGATCGATCGGGCGACCCCAGGTCGGTTGATGCTGAAACGGGGCAATGGAGGCTGCTACGAGGTGCAGGCTTTGGATACGTCCACTGTGTTGGAAGACATGGTCGACATCATCAGGGGAGTTCACGAACTCACTGGTGGAAGCTCGCCACATCGACCATGGTGCGATCCTCTGCCTGCGGTTCTCTCCAGAAGAAGTTCGAGCGACTCGGGTTTCATCGGCATCTGTGACGATGTGACCGGGCAGGCTCAGATTCCGATCTTGTTTCATCTCGACCAGCACCACGTGATCGTTGCCGGGACCGGTCGAACGAATGCACTACGTGCCATGGTCACCTCTCTCGGCGATCGACGAATGGAAGTCGATGTCATCGTCGTTGCATGTCGTGGCTCGACGGCGGGTCGTTACGAGGATCTCGGAGTCGTCGTCGACGGCTCCAACCGCGAGCAGGTGTTTCGGGCTCTGCGCCTGTGCGAGGAGCGAATTCGACGGCACGGAACGAAAACAGAAAAGGGGCGTCGACTTCTCCTTGCGGTCGATGATGCGGATCTCTGGAGAGCTCGCTGTACCCACGAGCGGATCGACTCGCTTCTGTGGGATTCGTTCGAGAAGATCGTTGCAGCGAGCGCCGACACGGCAGTGACGTGCGTCGTCACTGCATCGCGCGAACAAGCAATTCCGACATCGGTGACTTCGCGAGTGGCCTCGATGTGGACCGGTCATGATCGGCCGGGGCATTTTCTCCTGCGGAACCGAGAGGAGCGACGGAATCGCATCGTGCAATTCTTCTGGGCACCTCCACAGGACTGCAGTCGAGCCCCGAGTCACCCTGATGTCGCCTCGGCCATGCGTTGCCTACCTCGAGTCCTGACGAGCAGTGACGGTGCTTTCGCAGTGCTGGCAGACACGTGGGAGTCGATTGCTGTACCAAGGGGCGAGCACGTTCGATTTCTCGCTGTTGGATCGCGTGGATCAGGTGTTTCGACGTCTCTCACGGCGTTCTCCCGATCATGGCGAGTCGCGCATCCACAGGGATTCGTCGTGGACCTCGAC
>JBIIKC010000241.1:0-3126 GCA_044233375.1 Ilumatobacteraceae bacterium | reverse complement strand
TGGCGAGAAGACCGTGAGGGAAGTAGAAGAACGTCGTCGCTTTTGCGAACGCATCTTGACCACCGCTACCTGGCTCGGCGAGATTCTTCATCACGACGACTGTCAGCTGATTGGCCATGACGTATCCGAACGTCCAGCCGGACAACGACATCAATGTCCGTACCGCTGGGTGGCGCGGCTGGAAACGGAAACGGAAGTTCAGATTCGCGCGATGGAGAGCCGGCAGAAGGACGAGCGCTTGGAGCGCGATGCCACCCGTAGCACCGAGTCCGAGAAGCCAGCGAAACGAGGGGCTGTTCAGCACCTCGGCAAGCGGAATCGAGTCGGCGGCGTCACCGAGGAGAACCGGCACGTACAGGAGTGAACAGATGACGACGATGTTGGCCAGAACGGGAGACCAGGCTGCAGCGAAAAATCGCCGCTGGGCATTGAGGAGTGAGCCGAGGATTGCGGACACGCCATAAAAGAAGATCTGCAGGAGGAAGATGCGTGTCAAGGCCGTTCCGACAGTTCGGAATTCGGAGACGTCGATGCCATCTGCCGGATTGAGCGAGAACGCACGGAACACCCATGGAGCGAAGAACACGGTGATCGCAGTGATCGCCGTCAACGCGATGATGGCCGTTCCCACAATGGCTTCGACGGACTCCCGATCGTCGTCTTCGAGGAGACGGCTGAACATGGGAACGAGAGCAGCAGACAGGACTCCACCGAGTAGGAGTTCGTAGACGGCATTCGGGGAGTTGTTCGCGCCGTCATAGGCATCGGCGAGAGCTGTTTGCCCGATGATCACTCCGAAGACAATGACTTTGAGCAATCCCGTCAGCCGGGACAAGCCGGTTCCGAGAGCCACGACAGCGTTGTTTCGTAGGAGGCTGGTGCCCGAATCCAGCGAGGATGCCGACTTTGCATCGGTGCTGGTATGCAACTCGATGGACTCGGCTGAGGACATGTGATGAGAGGGTAATGCGTGTTCGAAGAGACTGGAATTCCTCTGCCGGAGCGACAACTTGTAGGGTGGCAGACGTGCAGCCCCGCTTTTCTTCGGTTCAACAGGTTCGTGAAGGTCTTCGTGAGGTGAACTACCTCGCCGACGAGGGAATTGCAGGGGTCGTCTTTCTCGTTGTACGAATGGAACTACAAGAAGCAGCTGCTCCGTATCCAGGCCGACAAGAACAGTGATTCGTGGAGCGAGGTTCACGACGACATCTTCAGCGAAGAGTTCTTGCTCACCCGACCTCTCCTCGAAGCAATCAGCGCATCGGATCCTGTCGTCCTGTTGATCGACGAGGTCGACCGTGTCGAGGTCGAGACGGAAGCACTCCTGCTCGAAATCCTCTCCGAGTACCAGGTATCGATTCCAGAACTGGGAACGATATCAGCCAAGCAGATTCCTCTCGTTTTCTTGACCTCGAACAACACTCGTGAACTGTCCGAGGCCCTCAAACGACGATGTCTCTTCTTGCACGTGGACTACCCGGCCCTCGATCGTGAGAAGGAAATCGTGTTGACGAAGGTTCCCGGAATCAGCGAGAACTTGGCAGATCAGGTTGCGCGAATCGTGCGCAGCATCCGTCAACTCGACCTGAAGAAGGCTCCGAGTGTCAGTGAAACGCTGGACTGGGCCCGAACGCTGATGTTGCTCAACATCGACTCCATCGACGAAAAGGTTGCCAAGGACACTTTGCACGTCCTACTGAAGTACCAGTCGGACATCTCCAAGGCTGCCAAGGAACTCTCCGTCGATCCGGTGTAGCGAATGCTCGATCTCCTAGCCGGTTTCGTTCAGGAGTTGCGCAATGCCGGCCTCCCTGTGTCGCTGACGGAGAACTTGGACGCCATGGAAGCAGTCCAACACATTCCGATCGATGATCGTGAGGCTTTCAAGTACGCGCTCGCTGCAACCATGGTGAAGAACAGCTCCCACTGGAAGAGTTTCGAGACTGTCTTCGAGGTCTATTTCTCGCTGCGCGGTCCCGAGTATTCGATCTCCGGCGAATCCGAGGACGAGCTCGAGAAGATGTGGCGCGAGATGCAGGATCAACTCCAGCAGGGAGACGGTCGGGGCACATCGGGCGGCATGGACTCGCTCACGCCCGAAGAAATCGCACAGATGCTTCTACAGGCTCTGATGAATGGCGACCAGGCCATGATGCGCGCTCTGGCAAAGCAGGCGGTGCAAAGATTCGCGGGCATGGAGCCGGGTCGACCGGTGGGCGGCACGTACTACCTGTATCGAACTCTGCGCAATCTCGATCTCGAGGGAATGCTCGGAAAATTGATGGAATCGAGCCGTCAGGAAGTTGGCGGAGAATTGACTCCACTCGAAGAACGTCTCGAACGAGACGAATACGAGACTCGCATCGAACAGTTCAAGAAGGAAATCGAGGCTGAGATTCGGCGGCGTCTGGTGGCTGATCGTGGCGCAGAGGCGATGGCCAAAACTCTTCGCAAACCACTTCCCGAAGACGTGGAGTTCATGCACGCGAGTCGTGACGAGATGCAGGCGCTCAAGAAGTCCTTGTATCCGCTCACACGCAAACTTGCTGCGAGGCTCGCTCGAAAGCGTCGCCACGGTCGCAAAGGTCCGCTCGACTTTCGAAACACGGTTCGTCACTCATTGTCGTATGGGGGAACTCCAGCCGAGCCGAAGTTCAAGTCTCCGCGCGCGTCGAAGCCCGAGTTGATGGTCGTAGCCGATATCTCTGGAAGTGTTGCGGCATTCGCTCGGTTCACGCTGATGCTCGTCTACGCCATTCAGAACCAATTCTCGAAGGTGCGTTCATTCGTTTTCATCGATGGCATCGATGAGGTGACGAGCTACTTCAAAGGGACCGAAGACATCACCGAGGCGATCCATCGAGTGAATACTGAAGCTGATGTGGTGTGGGTGGATGGCCATTCCGACTACGGTCACGCCTTCGAAGTCTTCTGGGAACGATACGGAAAAGACATCACTCCGAAGACCACCGTGCTGTTCCTCGGTGATGCGCGAAACAACTACCACGCATCACAGTCGTGGGTGGTGAAGGAAGTGTCCAAGAAGGCTCGACAGGTGTATTGGCTGAATCCGGAGCCGCGCTCGTATTGGAACACGGGTGACTCGATCGTCGGTGAGTACGGGAA
>JBIIKC010000012.1:0-12561 GCA_044233375.1 Ilumatobacteraceae bacterium | reverse complement strand
ACTCTTCCAGTTCCAGGTTTTCACCAAACTCGAGGGTGCAGTGACCTCCGGCATGATCCATCTCGGAGATCGTCTCGGCATCTATCGAACGATGGCCGCAGCACAGGATCCGGAGACGGTCGATCAGATCGCTGAGCGGTGTCGTCTCCACCCCCGTTGGGTGCGCGAATGGATGCACAACCAGGCGGCTGCACGCATCATCGAAGTCGTGCACGACGAATCCGGGGATGAATTCTTCTCGCTGACTCCTGAGGCCGTGCTGGTTCTCGCCGACGAGAACAATCCTGCTTTCGGGATGGGCATGTTCCATCGGCTCCCTCAGACAATGGACAGTCTACGAGTTCTCCCGGATTCCTTCCGCAGTGGAATCGGCCATGACTACGACAGTCACGGTCCAGATGGCGCAGTGGGAATCGAGAGATCGTTCGAGCCGTGGAGTCGCAGTCATCTGATCCCGGTGGTGATGCCAGCTCTCGACGGGATGGTGGAGCGACTCGAGAAAGGGGCCAATGTCGCCGACGTCGGCTGCGGTGCGGGCGGAGCAGCAATTCGTCTGGCGAAGGCTTTCCCTCACAGTCGAGTGGTCGGATACGACATTTCGAGGTACGCCCTCGACCGCGCGGAGATCAAGCGCTCGGAAGAAGGAGCGGACAACGTGTCGTTCGTCGATCCTCGACGCAACCCACTGCCTGATGACGAATCTCTGGATCTCGTGACAGCATTCGACTGCATCCATGACATGACTCACCCCCTCGACGTGATGAGAGCGATCAGAAAATCCCTCAAACCTGACGGCGTGTGGTTGCTCGTCGACATCAAGGCTCTCGACACATTCGCCGAAAATATTGCGAAGAACCCGATGGCATCGTTGATGTACGGAATCAGCGTGATGAGTTGCATGTCTTCGGCGATGTCGGTCGAGGGAGGAGCTGGTCTCGGAACACTCGGACTTCCCGAATCGAAAGCCCGGGAGATGGCAACTGAGGCGGGGTTCACTCGGTTTCGCCGTCTCGAGATCGAACATTCGTTGAACGCCTTCTATGAGGTGCGACCGTGAATTCCGAGAATCACGAGAGATCTCGTCTCCGCTTGACGTCGGGTGTTCGATCCCTGCGCGGTCGAACGGCGATTGTGACAGGAGCGGCGAGCGGTATGGGGCGCGCGACCGCGCATCTGCTGGCCGATGAAGGCGTCCGCATCGCAATTGTCGATCTCGATCCCATAGGGGTGGAACGTGTCGTCGAAGAGATCCACGCCGTACACGGCCGAGATTCGGCACTCGGCTTTCCTCTCGATGTGATCGATGATGGTGACCTTCGGGCACTGATCGAGGGTGTCGAAGACGACTTCGGAAGACTGGACATCCTGATCAACAATGCCGGTGTTTCGCGCAGTTCAAGCGTGGACTCGAGCGACGATGATTTCTGGACTGCTTGGAATCGCACCCTGGACGTGAATGTCACCGCCTATATCCGTCTGGTGCGTCTTGCATTGCCGCTTCTTCGACGTTCCGATGCTGCGCGCATCGTCAACGTCGCCTCGACCGAATCGATTGTGGCCACGCCGACCTTGTCTGCTTACTCGTCGTCGAAGGCGGCGGTGACCGGTTTGACGCGAAGTCTTGCGGTGGAACTCGGACGTGAGGGCATCACGGTCAATTGCGTCTGCCCGGGACCGATCAACACGGGGATGACGGCAGCGATTCCTGATGCGGCCAAGGAGAAATATGCCCGTCGCAAGGTGGCGCTGCGTCGATACGGCGAGCCGGAAGAAGTGGCCCACATGACAGTCAGCCTGTGTCTGCCAGCAATGAGTTTCGTGACCGGCGCTTCGATCGTGGTCGACGGAGGCATGACGATCCGCCATACGTGATGAACGAGCTTTTCGTACCCGCCGAACAGGCACATCGTTCGCGATTCAGGGAGCCGGGTCGATGATTCCCGTGAGTCCGAGAGGCTCATGTGGCCCGATGATGAGTTGCTCGAGGATTCCGATCCCTGTGTGTTCGCCCATTCTCGCACGACAGAGCGCCTGAATGTGCAAGTGCTTCGGATCGCACGGGGTCGCCACCGGCAACAGCCATCTTTCGAATCCGACAGCCAACTCGCCTTTCCAGTGACCATGGCCCCATTCCGGATGACCGTATCCGATTCCGACCATGTGGAACTCGTACAACGGTTCGAGTTCGATGGTGTGCGAGTCTCGACCATCGGCACTGGCGCCGAGGTGCACTTGGAAACTCTCTGCCCAGCGAGTGCCCGATCGTACGGTCATGTCGTAGTCGACACGTTTGCAATCGATCACAGCTCGATCTTGTTTCGAAGGATGATCGAAAGAGTCCGGGATGATGAAGCCGGTTTCGTGCCAGCGCGATCCGTCAGAAAATTCGTTGACATCGAAATGTGTTGCGAACGACTCGAAGTTGATCGGTGCCCAAAGCCAATAGAACTGCCTCTCACCCACGGGTGCTCCGAGGTCGGCTGCAGGCCCGACTGGTCGCACCCCCCACGATCGGTCGCGGGAACCGGGAGTCGTCGAGGCGTCGACGACATGGCGAACGCCATCGACATCGATCCAGCCGGACCAGCGTCCGAATTGCGTGAGTCGGGTGTAATCGAAGACCGTCCGCTGACCTGCCTTGACCAGAAAATGCGGCTCCTGAACCGGTTCGCTTCGCGCTGCGAACTCGAGATCCGCACTCAATCCATGTTCGGGGCTGTCGATCAGGATGCGATGTCGACGGAGGGGTTCGATGATCTGGATCCTGATCGGTCCGACATCGTTCGCATGCAAACGGTCGGCGGGAGCTCGGCGTGAACTGTGGAGCGAGATCTGTTCCTTGCCGTCGAGAACGATCGAGAACGATGCATCTGCGACATGTCGATTCGGGTACAAGCCGAGCGCAGCACCGAAATAGAGCGATGCGTCGATGCGGTACCCGTTGAAGAAGTAGCGGTCGTAGTGATTCGGGTCGCTCGATGCTGTCTCGTTGACGGGTGCACTGCTCGAGTGAATCGGATAGTCGTCGAACGACGTGATCATGATGTGACCGTAGTCGTTCGCAGTACGGTCCCAGTCACTTCGGATCTACTCTGTGGTCATGTCCGTCGGTCGTTCGATGAGCCCTGCCGCCTACACGCGGATCTGTTGGATTGCGCTCGTGCTGTTGTGCACCATCGTCGTGACCGGAGCAGCCGTCCGGCTCACTGGATCCGGACTCGGTTGCTCCGACTGGCCGAAATGCAACAGTGAGAAATTCATCGATGTATCGACAGGGCACGGTGCTATCGAACAGGTGAATCGTCTCTTCACCGGTTTTGTCGCTGCAGGTGTCATTGCAGCTGTCCTTGCGGCTCGTCGGAGAAGCCCGTATCGGCGCGATCTCGTCGTTCTGTCCTGGGGTTTGGTCATCGGCGTTCTCGCGCAGGTCGTTCTGGGCGGAATCGTGGTACTCACAGGCCTGCATCCGTTGGCCAATATGGGGCACTTCGCTCTGTCCATGGTCCTGGTCGCAAATGCACTCGTCCTCGTGCGGCGATCGACTCGACCCGATGAAGGGTGCACCGCTCGCACCGTCGATTCGCCACAAAATCTCCTCATCCGCCTCGTCGTTCTACTCGGAACCATGGCCGCCGTCACGGGAACAGTCGTCACCGGAACTGGACCTCATGCCGGAGACGAGGAGGCGCCACGGTTCGAGTTCGACATCTCACATGTCGCCCGAATCCATGGCATCACAGTGATCGCAACTCTCGTGGCTTGTTTGGTGCTTGCCGTGACATTGCGGAGAAACCTCCTGCACAAGGCGCCGGTGACAGCGCTCGAGGGTGTGATTGCGATCGGCTTCGTCCAAGCAGCGATCGGATACGTGCAGTACTTCAATGGAGTTCCGGCTCTGCTCGTCGGCTTCCACGTCCTCGGCGCAACGTTTTTCTTTCTTGCGCTCGTCAACTTGTGGATGAGCGCCACTCAGATCGTCGACAACCGTGACAATGTCTCACGGAACTCGGTCATGGTCTGAATGATGATGTCGCGAACTGGTTCGATGGACTCGATGCGACCCATCACCTGACCGGTGAGGGCAATCGCTGACTCCATGTCGCCGCCGAAGTAGAGATCCATGGCGCCTGCCATCTCCGTCAAAGGCACATGCTCGTCGCGCTCGAGACGAGAGGTGCGTTCGGTTCGGATTGCTCGTAGGCCCGGTCGTGACAGTCGATTCAGGAACACGGTGTCGGTTTCGGCGCCGGCGAGGATCGCATTCTTCCAGTTGTCGTGGACGGGAGATTCCGCTGCCGACACCATGCGAGTTCCCATCTGCACTCCCTCGGCACCGAGAGCGAAAGCGGCGGCCATCGATACGCCATCGCAGATACCGCCCGCGGCAATGATCGGGACATCCACTTTCGAAGCAACGAGCGGGAGCAGAACCATGGTTGCGACGTCCCGAGGGTTCTTGAATCCACCTCCTTCTCCGCCTTCTACGACGAGGCCGTCGACACCTGCGTCGACAGCCTTCAATGCAGCCGACAGTGTCGGAACGACGTGGAACACGGTGAGGCCCGCAGACTTCAGTTGAGACGTGTACTGGCGAGGGTCACCAGCCGAAGTGGTCACGAATCGAACGCCCTGTTCGACGACGAAGTCGACGATCGATGGATCGCGCACGAACAGCTGTGCGATGTTGACGCCGAAGGGCTTGTTCGTGAGGTCCCGCATTCGAAGGATCTCATTGCGGATGACGTCGAGTTCCCCCGATGAGGTTTCGATGATTCCAAGCGCCCCGGCATTGCTCACCGCAGAGGCCAAGGGCGACCGAGCGATCCAGCCCATCGGTGCTTGAACGATGGGGTAGTCGACCCCGAGCAAGGTGGTCAAACGGTTCGTGACGCGAGTTGGTTCCATGGTCAAACCGTATCGGTGCTCGGGGTACTGCTACGAAGACCGACTGCGAAGACCGACGACGACGAGGCCGATGAGAACGACGGCTATGCCGACCCAGGAAAGACTGGACAACGTCTCGCCCAGAACGACGATCGCCAGTATCGCGGCGACAACTGGTTCGAACATCGTCAACATCACGACCGTTGTCGGTGCCAGGCTGTGCAGACCCCAGCCGAACCAGATGTAGGCAAGG
The DNA here is from genome assembly GCA_044233375.1 of Ilumatobacteraceae bacterium. GTDB lineage: Bacteria > Actinomycetota > Acidimicrobiia > Acidimicrobiales > Ilumatobacteraceae > Casp-actino8. Next base: position 7,424 of record JBIIKC010000012.1, on the reverse strand, counting down.
GTCAAAGTGACGAGAGACAGATAGAGAACGACCGTGAATCCCGGAATCGAAACGAACCAGGAGATATCGCGCGCGATGAGCAACGGGCTCGTCAACAGCCCAGCCGAGAAGAACATTGCAGCCATGGCAGAGGTGGGATGCCATCCGTGACTCATCATTACCGAACCAACTTCGGCGTATGCGGCGTATGAAGCTCCAGCGAGAATTGCAGCCAGAACACCGAGGATGTCGAAATCGACCGATGTCGCTTCATTGGCTGATCCGACAACGAGGAGCACCAATCCGAGGATCAATCCGACAGCGGATGCGACCCACCATGAATCCGGGGCTGGCCGACGTCGTACCGACCCGATGAGTCGCGACACGAGGGGACTGCTCCCGATGGTGACAACAGTTGCGAGAGCCACGCCAGTCGTCTCCGTGGCCCAGAAGAACCCCAGCTGATACGCCGCAACAGTGAGCCCGCCGAGCAGGATCATCGACAAGCGGTGATGCCTCAGTCGCGTGAAGTCGCCGAACAAGACCTTGCGACCCACGATGCACAATCCCGCACCTCCGATGAGGAGCCGCAGTGACCCTGCGGACAGGGCCTCGATGCCGGCGGGTCCTTTTGCAAGTGCGGTACCCGTCGTTCCGAAGAGAGCTGCTGCGCCCAAGACTGCGAGCGTTGGGCCGAACGCGACTCCGGATCGAGGGCGTGATCCTTCGACTCGGGTTCTTCGGTCGTTGGTCACCGAACTATCATTGCCGGAACCCGGTCAGGGGAAAACTCGGTGCGCCTCCTCTGCGTGACGAATTTCGTGGGCCGACAATCTGGGGAGAATCGACGGACACGTGAAATCAATGGCGAGACAAACGAGGTCGCGATGGATCGCGGTCGCCAGCCTTGCATTGGCTGGGGCAGCGCTGTTCGGCTCGGGTTCGGCTCACGCAGATGTCGTGGCACCCGACGAAGCCGTGGTCATCATCCGAGCACAGATTCGTGAGCAGTTCCGAGACGAGAGCGGGCGCACCGACAACATCCCCGTCGAAGGAGTCTCGTTCACCTTGCTCGACGCAGACGGAGTCGAGCTGGGGCGAGTCGAAACAGATGAAAATGGCATCGCTGATTTCCCTGTCTCGGAGAAAGCCGATTACACGCTGGTCCTCGACGAGAAATCCTTGCCGGATGGGCAGACATTGAGCAGTCGCAGCCCAGCAAGCCAGACCGTCAAAGAAGAGAGTCTCTTGACGTCGACCAAGGTGATTGCGTTCTTCACGGGAGAGTCTCAAAGTACGGGCCAAAGTTTCGTGGACCGTTTGGCCCAGCGTTTGGCTGACGGAGCGAGGCTGGGACTGATCCTGGCGATGTGCGCGGTCGGGTTGTCGTTGATTTTCGGCACAACCGGTCTCACCAATTTCGCTCATGGTGAAATGGTGACGTTCGGTGCGCTTGCAGCTTTCGTTTTCAACATCACAGGACTGAGTTTTCTCGGATTCCTGAGCTTTCTGCCCGGGGTGACCGACCGGGGGACTTTCCACATTTTCTGGGCTGCGCCCATCGGCATCGTGCTCGGTGGCGCATTCGGGTGGGCGTTGAACGCAGGCATCTTCGGTCGGCTGCGCAAGAGGGGCATCGGTCTGATCACCCAAATGGTGCTCACCGTCGGTCTGTCGATCTTGTTGAGGAACTTCTTCCTCTCTCGCTTCGAGGGCCGCACGCGTCCGTTCCGAGAATTCGGACTACAAAAGTCGCTCTCCTTCGGCCCCGTGTCGATCACACCTCGTGACCTGACGATTTCGATCATGGCTTTGATTCTTTTGATCGGGGTGGCTCTCGGTCTCAAGTACACGCGCCTTGGCAAAGCAACAAGGGCAGTGTCGGACAATCCGGATCTTGCCTCGGCCACCGGAATCGACTCCGAACGGGTCATCAGGTTGGTGTGGATTCTCGGCGGTGCGCTGGCAGCGACCGGCGGCATTTTCCGGGGCCTCGATGAGCAGGTGAGCTTCGAAATGGGTAGTCGCCTGCTCTTCTTGCTTTTCGCTGCGATCACGCTCGGAGGTCTGGGGTCGGCCTTTGGAGCGCTCGTCGGCGGATTCGTCGTCGGCATCCTTGTGGAAGTTGCAAGCCTTGTCGTGCCGACGGAATTGAAGAACACTCCGGCACTTCTCATTTTGATCGTTGTTCTGCTTGTCAGACCTCAGGGAATTCTCGGCCGAACACAGAGGGTTGGTTGACGATGAATTGGGTTCAAATCCTCGAGAACACGCTCAAGGGATTCGTGGGCGTCAACGCTGTGTACTTCGCGATAGCGGCTATCGGACTCAACGTACAGTTCGGTTACACCGGTCTTTTGAACTTCGGCCAAGCGGGTTTCATGGCGTGCGGTGCGTATGGACTAGGGATGACCGCCCACTATTTCGGATGGTCCTTCTGGTTGGGTATTCCCTTGGCGCTGGTGTTCTCGATCTTTCTCGGCTTACTGATGGGTCTTCCAACACTGAGACTCCGGGCCGATTACTTGGCCATTGTCACCATCGCTGCCGCCGAAATCATTCGACTCGTCGTGCGCTCGGTGCGATTCAAGACGTTCTTCGGAGGTAGCGACGGAATCAACGACTTCTCCAAACCTTTCAGAAGCGTGGGTACCTCGCTCGGCATCAATCAGACCGAGAAATACGGACTTCGTCCCCTCCAATTCACAGGTCGGGAATTGTGGGTTCTGATCGTCGGTTGGCTTCTGGTCGCTCTCATCGGATTCTTGGTGTACCAGTTGATGAGGAGCCCTTGGGGTCGGGTTCTCAAGGCGATCCGTGAAGATGAGGACGCAGTTCGAAGTTTGGGCAAGAGCGTCTTCTCCTACAAGATGCAGTCGTTGCTGCTCGGTGGTGCCATTGGCACCATTTCTGGCATGATCTTCGCTCTCGACCGCGGCAGCGTTCAGCCGGACAACTACAGCCGAGATCTGACGTTCTACATTCTCACTGCCCTCGTTCTCGGTGGTGTCGCACGGGTCTCAGGGTCGATTGTCGGTTCGATGATGTTCTGGGGTCTTTTCACGTTCATGGACAATTTCTTGCGTGAATTGACCGACAAGCCGATCTCCATCGGCAACTTCATCATTCTCAAGTCGACGCAAGTGGGTCAGTTGAACTTCATGCTCGTGGGTCTGGCGCTGATCTTGCTGATGGTGTACAGACCTCAGGGAATGTTCGGTAACCGACAGGAGATGGCATTCGATGGCCGCTGACAAGTCGACCAGGCAAGCGATATCGGAGGCTACAGAAGCCGCACGTTCAGCTTTGAGCCATTGCGAGCGGACTCCGGGTGGGGGCAAGCCGGACCCGATTCTGGTTTCGTCTGGAATTCGACGGGCATTCGGTGGAATCGTTGCGGTCGATGTCGACCATCTCGAAGTGCAGCGTGGTTCCATCACGGCGTTGATCGGTCCCAATGGGGCCGGCAAGACGACGTTGTTCAATTTGCTCACGGGATTCGACAGTCCAGATACCGGCACGTGGTCGTTCGACGGACGCTCGATGGAAAAGGTTCAACCTCATCGAATGGCAAGTCTCGGCATGGTGCGCACCTTTCAGTTGACGAAGAGTCTCACCAAGTTGTCCGTCATCGAGAACATGCGATTGGGGGCGATGCATCAAATCGGCGAGAAATGGTGGAACGGATTGTTGCCGTACCGTTGGAAAACTCAAGAGCAGGAGATCACCGAGCGAGCCGAGGAGTTGTTGAACCGATTCAAACTGGACCATATGCGCAACGAGTTTGCGGGATCATTGTCCGGTGGACAGCGCAAACTTCTGGAGATGGCTCGGGCATTGATGACGAATCCGAAGCTCGTGATGTTGGACGAGCCGATGGCAGGTGTCAATCCAGCGCTCAAGCAAAGTCTCAATGAGCACATTCGCGGTCTACGAGACGAGGGAATGACCGTTCTCTTCGTCGAACACGACATGGACATGGTTCACGACATATCGGATTGGGTCGTGGTCATGGCTGAAGGACGGATCATCGCCGAAGGCACCCCGGACGACATCTCGCGGAACCCTGCCGTGATCGACGCGTATCTCGGCGCGCACCAAGGACAGTCCTTGATGGCAGACGAAAGCTGAAGGTGAACGATGGCTGAGCCAATTCTCCAGACGAACGAACTCGTTGCTGGGTACATCCCCGAGGTCAACATCCTGAATGGCTGCAACGTCACTGTTGGTGCGGGGGAGTTCGTCGGCATCATCGGACCGAACGGTGCTGGCAAGTCGACGCTGTTGAAGGCGATTCTCGGGCAATGCAAGGTTCGCTCGGGAAGCATCACCCTCGAAGGACTCGACATCACCGGAAAGAAGGCCCACGAGCTCGTTCCACTCGGAGTTGGATACGTGCCACAGAACCGCAACGTCTTTCCCACTTTGACGGTGGGCGAGAACTTGGAGATGGGATGTTTCTTGAAGCCGAAGGTCTTCAAAGAGCGTTTCGACTATGTCTCCGGTCTCTTTCCGAAATTGAGGGATCGCGAGCATCAGAAGGCTGGAGCCTTGTCCGGTGGTGAGCGGCAAATGGTGGCCATGGGGCGAGCGCTCATGTTGGAGCCGAAGATTCTCCTTCTCGACGAACCGTCCGCCGGTCTCTCGCCCGCACTCCAGGACGAGGTTTTCGTGCAATGCCGTGAGATCAATGCCACTGGTGTATCAATTCTGATGGTCGAGCAGAACGCCCGCCGTTGTCTTCAGGTTGTGAACCGTGGGTATGTTCTCGATCAAGGCAGAAACGCCTACACGGGGACTGGTAGGGAGCTCCTAGCCGATTCGAACGTGATCGAGTTGTATCTCGGCACATTGGCGCGCGCCACCGGCGGCTGACTCGTTACAAGGTCGCGCTGAAGGTAGGGCGGCTCTACCGGAGAACGTGAGTCTCAGGCTGTTTCGTGGTGCCCGGCTTTCGTCGACATGTCCGATGACGCGAAGAGACCCCCGGTTTCCCGGGGGTCTCTCCACGAAAGCTCAAGCTCTCAGGGAATCACTCGCTGGCGTCAAAACTCTCGCCGAGTGCGTTACCCATGTTGCCGTCCACACCGTAGACCTTCTTGACCTTCGGTCCGATGCCAGCCTCGACGAGGCCACGCAGGATACGACTGCCCTCTTCGAAGGTGATCAGAACGATGGCATCCGGGTCAGCAGCCACGATCTCAGCGATTTCCGCGTCGAAGGTGGTTGCGGCCGGGTCGTAGGCCTTCTGGCCGAGGACTTCGACTGATCCGTCACCAAGAACAGCGGCCACAGCATTGGCGAGACCATTGCCGTAGGCATCGTCGAGGTTGAGGATGTACACCGAGGCGTTGCCGTCAGCGGTGATCAGGTCGGCCAGAACTGCACCCTGGAGGAGGTCCGAAGGAGCATTACGGAAGTACAGAGCATTGTCAGCGTAATCACTCAACGCTGGGCTCGTGTTGGCCGGGCTGAACATCGTGATGCCAGCTGCAGTGATCTTGTCGATCACGGTCAACGTCACTCCCGAGGAAGCCGCGCCAATGATCGCGTCGACGTTCTCGCTGATCAGACGATCAGAGGTGGTGCTGGCGATGTCGGTCGACGTGTCGCCCGAGTCACCCTGGCTGTACTCGATCGGCTTGCCGAGAACTCCGCCAGCGGCGTTGATCTCCTCGATGGCGTACTCGACGCCAGCGAATTCCGGTGGTCCGAGGAAGGCGAGCGAACCGGTCTCCGGCAGCAACGAACCGATCTTCAGAACGCCGTCACCCTCGCGGGTTGCAGTCGAGGTCTGAAGCTCGACGACCAGAGCGGCAGGTGCTTCGATCGCGACGAGGGTCTCGAGCGAAGCGTCGAGACGGTTGTCGGCTCCGAAGGTCTGCACGGCGTAGCTGCCCTTGAGCGGCTCACCGTTGCCATTGAAGTCGAGAGGACCGGAAATGCCGTCGTAGTCGGGATCTCCACCGTCCTTGATGATTTGCAAGCACTCGGCGAAGGTCGTGCACTTGGTGCCATCCTTCGTGATGCCGACGATCTCGTTGGCGTGCGCGGCACCATCGGTGCCCGCCTTCTCGACCGCAAGAGCAATGACGACTGCTGCGTCGTAGGCCTCGGCTGCGTAGCTGAAGTCTTCGAGAGCAGCGTTGCCCTTGCCTTCCCAGAATGCCGACAGTGCCGAGGTCCACTCTTCACTGACGTCTGCACCCTTCGGGGTGGTTCCCGTCATGCCCTCGAGCTCACCACCGGAAGCCGGAGCTTCCGACGACGGTGCCTCGGAGCCTGCCGGGGCTTCTGTTGATGATGTCTCGCCGTCGTCGCCACCGCAGGCTGCGCCTACGAGTGCGAGACCGACGAGAAGAGCACCGACGCGTGTTGCGCGGGTCTTCTTCATATGGTCTCCCCCTATGGAGATCAGGGGCGGATGCCCCATTGGTTTGGAGGCGTCATCTTAACCGTCAACTGGGTTACGGTTGCGCGATGAGTGAAGTTCTCTACGAAGTTCGAGATCACATAGCGACCATCACCTTGAACGCACCCGAGCGGATGAACACTATTTCGGGCCCCATGTTGAACGACCTGTCCGAAATACTCCTGAGGGCGGACCGTGACCGAGAGGTGCGCTGCATCGTGCTCACCGGGGCCGGGCGTGCGTTCTGCGCCGGACTGGATCTAGCGGCTCAGATGGGCCAAAAGGAGGCCCTCGGAGTCCTCGACACCGGCGGAGACTTTGGGGCGGCGGAGTTCGATCTCCGGACTGCACCGCCGGTGGTTCTGCACAACCTCGATACGCCGACTATTTGCGCCCTCAACGGGGGTGCGGCCGGCTATGGACTCGACTTGGCATTCGGTTGCGATATTCGCATCGCTGCAGACACGGCCAAACTCGCGCCTGGATTCGCGAAGCGGGGAATCCTGCCCGAGAGCGGTGGGACGTGGCTGTTGCCGCGCATCGTCGGTTACGCGAAGGCCGCCGAAATCTGCTTCACGGGCCGAACGTTGACGGCGTCAGAGGGGCTCGATCTTGGAATCGTCAACCGTGTCGTCCCCGCAGAGGAACTCCAGAGTGCTGTGCTCGACATGGCGTCCGAGATTGCATCGAACGCGCCTCTGGCAGTGCGAGCCATCAAACGGATGATGCGCGCCGCCGAGACCGAGACCTTCGAGCAGAACATTCACCATGTCTTCTTGCAGCTGCTGCCGCTGTTCCGAACGAAGGATTTCCAAGAAGGTGTTGCAGCCTTCATGGAAAAGCGCACCGCAGACTTCGAAGGTCGCTGACCAGCCTCCGACGATGTCCCCCGACCCGCGTACCGAGATCGGATTGCTCGAAGGGATTGCTACGACTCGTGCGATTCGTCGGTACACCTCCGATGACGTTCCCGTCGAGGATTTGAATTCCATTCTCTGGCATGCGTCCCGTGCTCCGAGTGGATACAATCGAC
>JBIIKC010000240.1:0-3147 GCA_044233375.1 Ilumatobacteraceae bacterium | reverse complement strand
CAACTCGCGCACCCGATGACATCGTTGCTGTTGTCCCGCCAGATCTCGTCGAAATCACAGTCGAGAAGATTGCCATCAACGCCGTCATGGCTGGATGCAAGCCCGAGTACCTGCCATGGGTCATCGCTGGCGTAGAGGCAGTCTGCAATGACACCTTCAACATCCACGGTGTTCTTGCGACGACGATGCCCGTCGGGCCCGTCATTGTCTGCAATGGTCCGGGCACACGTGCAATCGGCATGAACAGCGGCATGAACGTCTTCGGTCAAGGCAACAGAGCCAACCTGACGATCGGGCGGGCAATCCAGTTGGTGATTCGAAATGTCGGAGGAGGGCGGCCAGGAGAAGTCGACCGTGCGACTCATGGAAATCCAGGGAAGATCTCCTTCTGCTTCGCCGAAGACGAGAGCGGTTCGCCGTGGACGAGCCTCGCTGCCAGCCGGGGAATGGATCCCGACGTCGATGCCGTCACAGTTTTTCCCGGCGAAGGGCCTCGCTGCGTGGTCGATCAGTTGGCTCGTGATCCCGCGGACCTCGCCACGACTTTCGCCGCTTGCCTGCGCACCCTTCACAATCCCAAATCGATTCTCGCCTTCGACGCAATCCTGGTCGTCGGTCCGGAACACGCAAGGGTCTTTGCCGAGGCTGGATGGGATCGCGATCGAGTCCTCCAAGAGATACACGCTCGACTGCAGATTCCCGGTCATGAACTCGTCCGAGGGGCCGGCGGTATCGCCGAAGGAATCCCCGAACATCTCCGTGACGCCACCTTGCCGAAATTCCGACCCGGTGGAATCCTTCTCGTCCATGCGGGCGGCGGCGCAGGCTTGTTTTCTGCCATCATTGGAGGGTGGGCCAACGGTGAGATCGGCAGCCAACCCGTGACCCAATCTGTTCGCAGATAACGGAATTCGCACACGAGACAGTTCTGAAACAAGCGAGGAACCCGATGACGACACTTCTCGATCCGACGAATGAGCGCCGAGTGACGACGATGGAACGCGTCGGTCGTCCACAGACGTTGAAAGGGCTCACCGTAGGCCTTCTCGACATCTCGAAGGCCCGGGGAGACGTGTTCATCGATCGACTCGAGGAGCGGCTCAGTGAAATTGGTGCAGATGTTCGACGGTTCAAGAAGCCGACCTTCACCAAACCCGCTCCGGTCGATCTTCGCCACGAAATCTCCATGCAGTGCCAAGTGGTCATCGAGGCTCTCGCCGATTGAGGCAGCTGTACGTCGTGCAGTGTGCATGACATCGTAGATTTCGAGCGCCGAGGGATTCCCGGCGTCTTCATTGCCTCGTCCGAGTTCGTCACTGCTGCCGATGCTCAGTCGAAGTCATTGGGGTTCCCGGATGTGGCTCGGGTGTACACGCCTCATCCGATTCAAGACCGCACCGACGATGAAATGCGTGCGTATGCCGACGCAGCATTCGATGAAATCGTTGCTGCAGTCACACGTTCTTGAATTGACTTGGCATACCTGTGACCGATCCTTCGGTCATGATTGACGCATGCGCAAGACCAAAATCGTCGCGACCCTCGGGCCGGCGAGCGAACACGAAGTCGCCGCCCTCCATGCCGCCGGAGTAGCCGTCGCGCGGATCAACTGCTCGCACCTCTCGACCGAAGATGTTGGGCGTATCGTTCGCACGACCCGCCAGCAGAGTTCTGAGATCGGAATCCTCGTCGACATCCAGGGTCCGAAACTCCGGCTCATCGACGGTATCGACGCAACAGGACCTGAGATCTCTCTATACCAGAGCGGTCACGGAACCGACGGTGGGGCGATCGCCCATGTCGGGTTCGACCCGGAGGCCATCGGCATCCGACCAGGTCAACGTATCCTCGTCAACGACGGTCGGATCGTCCTCGAAGCTCTCGAAGTCGGGCCGCACAAGGTCAGAGCAAAGGTCGTCACTCCAGGAGTTGCGCAGGGACGCCGGGGTGTGAATCTCCCTGACACCGATGTGCGGGTGCAGATGTATTCCGACAAGGATCGTGCAGACATTGCTGCGGCAGTCGAAGCGGGCGCTGACTGGATCGCGCTGTCATTCGTTCAACGTCCTCAAGACGTCGTCGAAGCGCGAGCCATGGCCGGAGCGAACATTCGCATCATCTCCAAGATCGAGCGACCACAGGCGTTGGAGGTTCTCGATGAGATCTGCGCGGTGTCCGATGGGGTGATGGCGGCTCGCGGAGACCTCGGAGTCGAACTCCCCTTCGCCCGCTTGCCACTGATCCAGAAGCAAATCGCCGACTCTGCCATGCGAGCAGGGATCGTCTCGATCTGCGCCACTGAAATGCTGGAGTCGATGATCACCGGGACACGTCCAACGCGCGCGGAGGTCTCCGATGTCACCAATGCCGTTCGTGACGGCTTCGATGCGGTGATGCTTTCTGCCGAAACTGCGATCGGACATGCTCCCGTGACGACGGTGTCGGCGATGTCAGCCATTCTCACAGAGGCCGACTCCGTCGATCGTGTGCGTTCCCCATTCGCCGACAACAACCCGGATTTGGCAGCGGTAGCGGCAGCTGCCAGCGCACTTGCCTCACGTCTGAGCGCCAAGGCGATCCTGGCTGTCACCTACACCGGTCACAACGCCGAACTGGTGGCTGCCTGTCGGCCTCCTGTGCCGATCATCGCCGCGACTCCCAACAAGGAGGTAGCCACGAGACTCAATCTGCGCTACGGAGTATCGACGGTCGTTGCCTCGAGACCACCCGGCACCGATGAGGCAATCGCCCACGCCGTCGAAGCAGCCAAGAGCGCCGGATTGTGCAGCGACGGTGATCGACTCGTGGTCTGTCTTTCGCGCACGTCACCGCGATCGATGACCGACACGATCTACGTGTACGACGTTTGACCAGCACGGAGTCGGCGACTCGCGTTCCTCACAGGTGGAGCACGTCTCCCGAGCGCCTGATCAAGCCTTCATCGAGGAGTGCCTCGACCAACCTCATCGAGATGTCCTGCGATCGCCCCATTGCTTCGGTGACTTCACCGATGTCGACAGGACCTGACACCAACGCCTTCATGAGTCGACCACGAGCTTGACGGTCCGAACCTTCGAATCTCGCCTGCCGAGCCGAGACAGGTCGCTCAGCAGGGTCGGGACCCGCTCCACGCCACTGACAGAGGTG
>JBIIKC010000239.1:0-3153 GCA_044233375.1 Ilumatobacteraceae bacterium | reverse complement strand
GTACTCGCACGAGAGACGTGTCTGCTAACGCTGGCGACGGTGCCATGCATCGGCGACTGTCGTCGGTCGCCGATCCCATTCGAGGAGCGCGTGGGTGGACGAATCACGATTTGCAGAGATTCCCGGTTCGACGAAGACGGAGTCGATTGCAATGCCGTCACTACGACTCGCATCGACGGCTCGTACGAATGCTTCGGTCAGGACTTCTGCATCACGTGATGTCTCGATCGTCGAACGACGATTCGCACGCTGGATGACGCAGAGGGGGCGACCGGGTCCATCGTCGACGACGCGATGGATCAGTGTTTGCGCTCGCTCCTGCCAGCGGCGCAAAGTCTCGTCGTCGATCGTGAGATCAGCTCCGAGGTCGGAGCGCATCTTGACGCCGATCACATCGACGGCACCAGAGAGATCAGCGAGTTGTCGATCGGCACGTCCGGGAATGACGACGGTGCCGTCGCGCAACCCATGCAGAAACGTCGTGAACCGCAAGTGGTCTTCGCGCCGGGCGCGCTCGAGTTCGACCGGTGATGCGTCATTTGGGCGGACGTGACGAACGGTCAGCGACGTGGCGATCGGCGGCCCTCCATGGAGAATGCGCCAGGCATCTCGCCAGGCCACGACGAGCGTGTCGATCAGTTCGCCGTGTCGGCGTGCATCATCGGCTTCTGTCCGTGCGGCGAAGCCGATCGGGTCTTCGATCGGGAACCAGCCTCCGACTCGGTCACCGAACGCCTCGGCGATCTGCTCGACGAAGAGCGGCCACCGACGGCCGGCAGCTTTCGAGTCACGAAAGCCACCTTCGTCATCGAACCATGCTGGTGTCGTCCGCTCGAGAAGGATCGCCCACACCCGCACACCATTCATGGAAGCGGCAGTGATGACATCCGAATACCACTCGACCCATTGCCCGTCGAGACCGCCCGGACGAGGTTCGAGTCTCGCCCAATCGAACCCGAGACGAAGGTCTGTGACGCCGAGCGACGACAGAGTGGCGATGTCATCGGGGAATTGCGAATGGAAGCCGTTTCCAGTGCGTGTCGGGTCGGGATCGTTCGATTGTGAAGACGACCCGAGAGCGACAAGTGCCGGCAGACTCGCACCGAACTTCAACGGGGTCATCGAGTTCAGGCAACGAACGGTGAGCGAGTCCACAACTCGCCGGTGTCGTTCAACCCGCCGAGCTTGTCCTTTGCGGACAAGGACACGACTTCGATGTCGCCAAGACCCCGCAGATTCACGCTGTCGTGCGAATGCTCCTGCACCCCAACGGGGAGTCGGCGCAGGTCGGCACGACTGATCAGAACTTCGTTGTGATCGGCCGCATCGCACAGGCGAGATGCCAAGTTCACCGAGGTGCCGATGTAGTCCTCGCCTTGGAACATCAGGACCTCACCCGAAGCGATTCCCACGCGCACCGTCAGGGGGCGACAGACGTCTTCGCAGCGTTTTTGCATGTCGAGCGCGAATCCGATGGCCATGTCCTGGTCGACGGACACGATCATGCACCCGTCACCGAGCCACTTGTCGACTCGAATACCCCAGGCAGCAGCCACTTCACGAACTTCGGCGCGAAATTTCGTCAGCAGATTTCCTGCAGCGATATCTCCGTGGTTCGCTGTGTACTTCGTGAAACCGGAGAGGTCCACGAATACGAAGGTTCGTTCGACTTTCATGGTTGAGGGCAGGCTAGCGGTCTCACGACGGCTGGGGGTAGCGCCCTGCGTACTACCGTGCAGATATGGCCGGTCGGTACACGTATTCCCGTTGGGACGGCACCCAAACAGGGTTCGATCTCGAGGCGAGTGACCTGTTCGAGGAGATGGCTGACGATCTCTTGCAGAACGGGGACCTCCGTGGGGCACTCCGACGGCTGATGGAACGCGGCGCCCAGGATGCCAATGGCGAGCGGATGCAGGGCTTACGCGAAATGCGCCGGAAACTTCGTGAAGCACGCCAGGAGATGCTGGACCGTGGAGATCTCGGCGGTGTCTACAAAGAAATCGCTGATGAATTGAACGACATCGTCGACGAGGAACGCCATGCCGTCGAGCAGTCGGTTGCTGATGCCCAAAAGAGCGGTGACCCGCGCCGAACGGAGAACGCTCAGCGCAATGCCGAGGATCGTCAATTCCGTCTCGACATGCTCCCCGATGACCTGGCGGGCAAAGTGCGAGAACTGCAGTCGTACGACTTCGAGTCCTCCGAGGCTCAGCAGCGATTCGAGCAACTCGTCGAGAAACTGCGCGAACAGACGATGCAGCAGAACTTCGAGCAGATCTCATCCGCGATGAAGTCGATGAGCCCCGAGCAGATGCAGCGCATGAAAGACATGATGCGAGCGCTGAACGAGATGATCGACAAGAACGCCCGAGGTGAGGATCCGGGCTTCGACGAATTCATGGAGAAGTTCGGTGACTTCTTCCCGGAGAATCCGCAGTCCTTCGACGAGTTGATGGAGCAGATCGCAAAGCAGATGCAAGCAGCTCAGGCGATGTTCAATTCGATGACCCCTGAGCAGCGTGCCCAATTGCAGGAGTTGTCGCAGATGCTGCTCGACGACATGGAACTCCAAGACGAGATGGCCCGTCTCAGTCAGAGCATGCAGGCCATGTTTCCGAGTCTCGGTTCGGAACAGGGTTACGAGATGCAAGGCCAAGACCCGATGGGGTTCGAGCAGGCGATGCAGACGATGCGCGAACTCGGTGAGCTCGATCAGCTCGAGAACCTGATGAACAATCCGGCTTCACCGCAGCAACTTGCCGAAGCCGACATGGACCGGGTGCGGGATCTCCTGGGAGACGATGTTGCACGTTCGATGGAGAAACTCTCGAAGTTGATCCGTGAACTGGAGCGCGACGGGCTCATCCATCAAAAGGAAGGTCGGCTCGAAGTCACGCCGAAAGGCATGCGCAAGATCGGCTCGAAGGCGTTGCGCGACCTGTTCTCGAAGCTGGCCAAGGACAAACCGGGTCAGCATCAACAGCACCGTTTCGGCCAGGGTCACGAACGCACCTATGACACGAAGCAGTACGAATACGGTGACCCGTTCAACCTCGACCTGCATCGCACGATTCGCAACGCCTTGCGTCGCGGTGGTCAGGGAACTCCAGTGCAGTTGTCACCCGAGGATTTCGAAATCGAGCGGACCGA